>NZ_DATCSD010000374.1:0-8783 GCF_036568665.1 Ohtaekwangia sp.
TATAGTCGCGAGTTTCTTCGTAACGAAACCAAAGAAGTGCGCTTGCTGGGGCAAGGTGGCGATGATGTATTTCAATTCTCCGGAGAAGGCAAAAACAAAATTATTGTTCGTGTGATAGGAGGCGATGGTATGGATTCTGTGAAGAATACAGCCGCTATAAAAGGATGGGGAAGCCCCTATAAGATTTATGATCTGCCTGCCGGCATAGCGATCAATTCCAGGCGACATGTTATAGACAAAACATCGAATGATCCCTCGGTAAATATATATGACCGTAAAGCCTTCCGATATCCTATACTGGCACCCCTGGTATATGGTACGTTTAACTATGACGATGGTGTATTTATAGGTGGTGGATTTTTATATACTACCCACGGCTTTCGTAAAACACCTTTCAAGAACCAGCATTTATTCCTGGCGAGTTACGCACCGCTTACCAGCTCCTATAATTTTAAATACGATGGACGATTCTCGCAGGTGTTTGGCAAATGGGGACTTATGCTCGACTTCGATGTGAAGGCTCCTAACTTTGTAAATAACTTTTTTGGCTGGGGTAACGAAACGAAATTCAACAGCAAGATCAAAGATGATCCAAGGTATAACCTGAAACGATCCATCGATTATTATCGCATTCGTCTCGAAGAAATAGATTTGCAGGCGCAGCTCACCCACCCGATCGGTGGCTCCGGACTTTTCAAGATTGGCCCTGCCTATCAACGTGTAGAGATCGAGCGACCTAAAAACAACTCGCGTTTTATTGTAGACTATGCCAATGCGTTAACCGATTCATTGTTCGAGAATACAAAATCATTTGCCGGTATACGCACCGGATTTGTTATTGATACCCGCGATAACCCGGTGAATACAACGCGCGGTATATATCTGAATCAATACTCTTCTTTTATGAAAGGCTTCGAATCGGATGCCGGTAATTTCACCTCGCATAACGCGTCTATAGCATTCTATCAAACATTCCGCTTCCCGGCTAAACTTACTTTTGCCTTGCGTGCCGGTGGAGGTATAAATACGGGGAACTATCAATTATACCAGGCACAGATACTGGATGGTAAAACAGAACTTCGCGGCTATCGTAAAACACGCTTCTATGGCGACAAGGATTTTTATAGCAATAACGAGATGCGCCTCAAGGTTGCGAGCTTCCGGTCATACCTGTTCCCGGCCTCCGTTGGTCTGCTGGGATTCTATGATGTAGGTCGCGTATGGTATAAAGATGCTACCGGCAAAGATCCAAGCGCAGCCGATGGTAAATCTACTCAATGGCACCATGGTGTAGGAGGAGGCTTATGGTTGACACCGTTCAACATGGCAGTTGTCTCAGCCGAAGTAGCACACAGCACCGATGGTAATATGTTTTATGTGCGCCTCGGATTTTTGTTCTAGGAACATTGCGTTATCGGTTACTTGTTAACCGTTATTCGTTAACCGTTAATAGTTATAAGAGGGTGATGAATTTTGATGTGGGAGCAGGACTAAAGTCAGGAAGACCGAAAGCATTTAACTCACGAATAGCGATTAACAATTAACGTGTAACGAAATTGAATATCGAACAAGGAACACCGATCAACGAATGGTGAAGTATGGAGATACACTCTTATCCAACCATACAAACTTCCTATTAACGATTAACGAATAACTGTTCAATGGACAACACACAGTTTTACTTCAGTACTTTTCTTCTTGTATTGGGAATTAAGTGTTGGTACATTCTGCCTATAGAGCCAATAGAAGCATTGGCATAATGGTGGCAGTATGGCTGTTCAAAACTTCTAAAAAGTATGAACGGTGTGGTGTGGCTTTTGGACAATTACAGCGAAGACGTTGTGAAAGAACTTGAATCGAAGGGGTATCTGGTGAGGAAATTCACGCAGCAAACACAGAACCCAATGCAGTATGATGAGCGACCAGACATGGTCTTTTTCTCGGAGATTACCGTGCGTAACGTTTCTCTTTTCTCAAAAATCCATCAGATGTATCCGGGGGTACTCGCTATGAGTGTACCATCATTATTACCAGCTGACGGACAGTAATCCGGGTAAAAATCAAGCGGTATCAACTCTTTTTTCCTGGTGCGGCCTGTAAGAATGATTGTAATTTTTTTTACGACTTTTTGTAATACGTAAAGACTTTACTATTATTGCCGCATCAATTTTAATTTATTCCATGGGAAGAGGAGATAAAAAATCCAAAAAAGGTAAACGTACAGCAGGCTCTTTTGGCGTTACAAGAAACAAGAAAGCCATTAAAACACGTTTGAAAAGAGTAGCATCTAAAAAAGGTACTGCTGCAGTAGCGGAAGCTCCTGCCAAGAAAAGAACAGCTGCTAAAAAGAAAGCTGAATAAGAAACATGATTCAATTCAATAACATAGCTTGGTGGTGGCATATATCTAAACACGATATGTGAACAGCCTTTTTATGTTAATACGATAAAGCCGAAGGCCTGCTGTTCACAGCAGGCCTTCTTTTTTTGCCCTGATTTCAACACCGGTTGCTCAACCAGGAAGGATGAACAACCGAAAAACATAACAGACCAATGAAGTATACACTTACTACCTACACGAAAAAACTTCTTGCCGACACGCTCACACCGGTAAATATTTACCTGAAGCTTCGCGATGTTTTTGCCGGCAGCATTCTGCTTGAAAGCTCCGATTACCATGGGCATGAGAACAGTTTATCATTTATCTGCTGCGATCCGATTGCTTCCTTCCAGGTGATACAGGATACCATAACAACACAATACCCGGATGGCACTTCGCAGGAAACCAAGGTCACGGAAGTAGGGCAGGTACCACAGTTGCTGGAGTCATTCAGAAATACATTTGATATTCCACATCCTGTAGAGAGTAAACATCCCAATTGTGGTCTGTTCGGATATATAGCGTACGATGCTGTGCGCTTCTTCGAAGAAGTAAGCATTGATCAGAAAAATACACTTATCCCCGATGTGCTTTATAAGTTATACCGCTACGTTATTGTAGTCGATCACTTCTCCAACGAATTAAGTCTTTACGAACATTCCTACAAGCAGAGCACAAGTTCGCTGGATAAAATTGAGCAGATCATTTTCAGCAACCGTTTTGCTACCTATAAATTCTCATTAATCAACGGAGAAGAATCCAACTTTACCGATGAAGAGTTTTTAAAAGTAATAGAGAAAGGAAAAGAGCATTGCTATCGCGGAGATGTATTCCAGATTGTTCTGTCGCGCAGGTTCCAGTGTGGATTTAAAGGCGATGAGTTCAATGTATACCGGTCGCTGCGTTCGATCAACCCATCTCCCTATCTCTTCTACTTTGATTATGGAAGCTTTAAGTTACTCGGTTCATCACCCGAAGCACAGCTGCAGGTAAAGAATGGCAAAGCACATATATACCCGATCGCGGGTACATTTCGCAGATCGGGCAACGACCAGGAAGATGCTGCGATTGCCGAACGCCTCGCTGCCGATGAAAAAGAAAATGCCGAACACGTTATGCTGGTAGATCTTGCCCGTAACGACATGAGCAGAAATGCTTCCAGTGTGCATGTGGAAGTGTTCAAGGAAATTCAATACTACTCGCACGTTATTCACCTCGTATCAAAAGTTACCGGCACCTTGAAGAACGATTCTTCTATCATCGGTATGGCTGCCGATACATTTCCGGCCGGTACACTATCAGGCGCGCCCAAGCACATGGCCATGACGCTGATCAATAAATATGAAAATATCAACCGCAGTTTTTATGGAGGCGCTATAGGCTTTATTGGTTTTGATGGATCATTCAATCATGCCATCATGATCAGAACATTTTTGAGTCACGAGAATAAATTGATATATCAGGCTGGTGCCGGAGTAGTGTCCAAATCCCAGGCCGAAAGCGAACTACAGGAAGTAAACAACAAACTCACCGCCCTGCGCAAAGCTGTACTAATGGCAGAGAAGATTTAGAAATTGGAAGATTGGAAGATTTGAAAATTGAAAAATTAAATACAAAACAAGTTATGGCTAGGATTGAACGATTTGAGGATTTAGATATATGGAAAGAAGCGGTTGCTATTGGTGTCGATATCTATGGGTTGACATCGCAGGGAAAATTGGAAAAGGATTATTCATCCAAAGATCAATTAAGACGTGCTGCTATATCTGTTTCAAATAATATAGCCGAAGGCTTTGAGTATAATAACAATAAAGTATTTATGAAATTCCTGGGTTACGCAAAAGGTTCTGCCGGAGAGTTACGAAGTAATCTCTTCGTATTGAAAGAAGCTGGTATGGTAAATACTGAAGATCACGATCGTCTTGCAATCAAACTTCTGGAAGCTTCCAAGAACATAAAAGGCTTTATAAAATATTTAAACGACTACGAATCAAAACGAAGTCCCAAGAATTTTTAAATCTTACAATCTTACAATCTTACAATCTTACAATTCCCACAACATGAAAATACTGGTTCTCGATAATTACGATTCATTCACTTACAACCTCGTTCATATAATTCGTGAGTTGGGGTATGCGATGGATATTTTCCGGAATGATAAGATCCGGGTGGAGGAAGTAAAAAAGTATGATAAAATATTATTGTCACCAGGTCCGGGTATACCCGATGAAGCCGGCATTATGAAAGCGGTGATCAAGGAATATGGTCCATCGAAAAGTATACTAGGCGTTTGTCTCGGGCACCAGGGAATCGGTGAAGTATATGGTGCGCGTTTGTATAATATACCAAAGGTGTTGCACGGAGTAACATCACAGGTAGATGTAGTTGATCGTGAAGAATATTTATTCAACGGAGTATCTGATAGATTTCAGGCTACACATTACCACTCATGGGCTGTGCTGTCGGAGAGCTTTACACCGGATTTGAAGATCACTGCTAAAAATGACGAAGGACTCGTAATGGGATTGCGCCATGTAAAATATGATGTGAAAGGTGTACAGTTCCACCCGGAATCGATCATGACACCGGAAGGTCCTCGTATGATCGAAAACTGGTTAAAAAAGTAAGTATACAGATATAGGTATATATAGTCACCATCTTATCCGACAAAGCCGATGAGCCACATGAAACAAATATTGAATGAGTTGATCGAACATCGCTCGCTGACCAAAGAGACTGCGCGACAAGTATTGATCGATCTCACATCCGGTAAATATAATCCGAGTCAGACTACTGCTTTTATGACGGTATATATGATGCGCAGTGTTACCATCGATGAGTTGCAGGGATTTCGTGACGCGATGCTGGAGCTTTGTTTGCCAATGAAGTTCGATCAGCCGGTAATGGATCTGTGTGGAACCGGTGGTGATGGCAAGAATACATTTAATATATCTACGCTATCATCGTTTGTGGTAGCAGCCGCCGGGCAGCCCGTTGCCAAGCATGGTAACTATGGTGTTTCCTCGGCCAGTGGTTCATCCAACGTATTGGAACACTTCGGGTATAAATTTACCAATGATGCAGATGAACTGAAACGAAGCCTCGATCGTGCCAACATCTGTTTTATGCACGCTCCGTTATTTCACCCTGCTATGAAAAACGTAGCCCCTATACGCAAAGAGCTGGGAGTAAAAACTTTTTTCAATATGCTGGGCCCCATGGTAAATCCGGCATTCCCCAAGAAACAATTGGTAGGTGTATTTAGTCTCGAGCTTGCCCGGCAGTATGGATATTTATACCAGAACACGGATAAAGATTTTGTGATACTGCATTCTGTAGATGGTTATGATGAGATATCACTCACCGGAGCATTCAAATATTTTTATAACCAGGGCGAACGCCTCGCTACACCGGCCGATTTAAAATTACCTCAACTGCGCTATGAAGATTTGCGCGGTGGTGATACGGTAGAAGAATCGGCCAACGTATTTATGAAGATACTGGAAGGTAAAGGAACGGACGCGCAGAATGCAGCAGTGATTGCCAATGCAGGTATGGCGCTCTTTACCGGGCATCAGCAGGAAGGTTTACCGGCAGCACTTGCCAGAGCGAAAGAAGCGCTGGCATCCGGCAAGGCACTGCAGGCATTTAAGAAATTACTTCAGCCATAAAAAAACTACCCACTATATATAAACCAGTTGCTATGAACATTCTTGACGAGATTATCGCCTACAAGCGAAAGGAAGTAGAAGAACGAAAAAGTCTATACCCGGTAAAACTGCTGGAGAACAGTATATATTTCTCTACGTTGCCGGTGTCTATGAAAAAATATATTCGCAGAGAAGACAAGACCGGTATCATTGCCGAGTTCAAGCGCAAGTCACCATCCAAAGGTATAATCAATGCGCATGCTCCGGTGGAACGCACTTCTATAGGCTATATGCAGGCCGGAGCATCGGCACTTTCTGTTCTTACGGATAAGCCTTCGTTCGGTGGCAGCAGCGAAGATCTGATGACTGCCCGCAAATTTAATTTCTGCCCGATCATACGCAAGGATTTTACGATTGATGAATACCAGGTAGTAGAAGCAAAGTCTATCGGAGCAGATGCTATACTCTTGATTGCCGCTGTACTGGCGCCACAACAATCCAAAACATTAGCAGCATTTGCCCGTTCGTTCGGTATGGAAGTATTGCTGGAAGTACACGATGAAGAAGAACTAAAACAGAACCTCGAAGTAGGCGCAGACCTGATCGGTGTAAACAACCGTAACCTCAAAACATTTGAAGTAAGTATAGATGTATCAAAGCGACTGGCGCCTATGATTCCGGATTCGGTCGTGAAAGTATCCGAGAGTGGTATATCATCGGCTGATACTATCATTGAATTGAGAAAACATGGTTACCAGGGATTTTTGATGGGCGAGAACTTTATGAAGCATAGTCGCCCGGAGAGAGCTGCGATGGAATTTATGGACGAACTGCGAAGAAAATCTGTTCAGTAAATATATACCTGTAGATCATGGAACTGAAACTCAAAGTATGCGGCATGCGCGATGAAGCGAATATACAGGCGGTGGCAGCGCTGCAACCTCATTATATGGGTTTTATTCTCTATGGTAAGTCTCCGCGATATATAGGAGAGAATTATTCGATACCGGGTTCTTTTCCTGACACGATAAAAAAAGTAGGCGTGTTTGTAAACGAATCGGAAGAGAACATGACAGAAGCTGTTCGTATACTGAAACTCGATTACCTGCAGTTGCACGGACATGAAAGCGTTGATGTATGCAGAAGCCTGAAGCAAAAAGGTATAGGCGTGATCAAAGCTTTTTCGATTGGAGAGGATTTTGATTTTGCTGTAACGCAACCCTATAAAGAAGTCGTGGATTTTTTTCTGTTCGATACAAAAGGAAAATACTATGGAGGAAACGCACAGGTATTTGATTGGAGTATACTGCACAAGTATAATCAGCAAGTGCCGTTCTTTCTCAGCGGAGGTATAGCAGCAGAAAATGTATCGGCTGTAAAAGCATTGGCAGGCATGAACATTCATGCGCTGGATGTAAACAGTGGCGTGGAAGATGCCCCTGCCGTAAAGAGTATAACAAAGTTACAGGCACTTATTGCAGCCAGTAATGCAGAAGGAATAAAACTAACATCAGACAACAAAAAAACGATCGTATGAAATACACAGTAGACGAGCGTGGGTACTATGGCCAATTCGGAGGAGCCTATATTCCGGAGATGCTGTATCCAAACGTGGAAGAGCTTCGGAACAATTACCTGAAGATCATTGAGCAGGACGATTTTAAAAAGGAGTTTGATGATCTGTTAAAGAATTATGTAGGTCGCCCTACACCGCTATATTTTGCCAAGCGCATGTCAGAGACGTATGGCGCCAGGATATACCTGAAGCGCGAAGACCTCTGCCATACCGGTGCGCATAAAGTAAATAATACCATCGGCCAGATTCTGTTGGCAAAAAGGCTGGGCAAGCAAAAAATTATAGCCGAGACAGGAGCCGGGCAGCACGGTGTTGCCACGGCTACGGTATGCGCGCTGATGGGCATGGAGTGCACAGTATATATGGGCAAGGTGGATATGGAACGGCAACGTCCCAACGTAGAGCGTATGCGCATTTTAGGTACAAAAGTAGTTCCGGCACTGAGTGGAAGCATGACGTTGAAAGATGCCACCAACGAAGCGCTGCGTCATTGGATCAACAACCCGACCGATACACATTATATCATTGGTTCGGTAGTAGGGCCGCATCCATACCCGGATATGGTGGCGCGTTTTCAATCCGTGATTAGTGCTGAGATGCGCAAGCAGCTACAGGAGGAGATCGGTAATCCGTACCCTGACTATGTATTTGCCTGTGTAGGCGGTGGCAGTAATGCAGCCGGAGCGTTCTATCATTTTTTACAGGATGAACATGTAACACTGGTGGGAGTAGAGGCAGCCGGTAAAGGTGTGAACTCCGGAGAGTCTGCTGCTACAACGGCCTTAGGTAAAGTTGGTGTATTGCATGGCAGCAAAATGTTACTGATGCAAACTGAAGACGGGCAGGTAGTAGAACCTCATTCTATATCTGCGGGGTTGGATTATCCGGGTATAGGCCCGATGCATGCACACTTGTTTGAAACAGGCCGCGTAAAATTTGTAAGCGCTACCGATGATGAAGCGATGACCGCTGGTATAGCACTGGGTAAACTGGAAGGTATTATACCGGCCATTGAATCAGCACATGCTATAGCAGCCATCAGTCAGTTTGAGTTTGATAAAGATGATGTCGTGGTGATCAATCTTTCCGGAAGGGGAGATAAGGATCTTGAAACCTATATACGATGGGGTAAATACTGATGTATATATAGTATCGCTAGTCAGTATCACCTCAAACAT
>NZ_DATCSD010000375.1:0-3161 GCF_036568665.1 Ohtaekwangia sp.
GTGTTGCAAGGTGCAAAAGAAATTATCCACACGTGGCATCCTATACTTTTCATTGAATTGGCAGAAGTAAATCTGCGTCAGCAAAATTATACGGCTAAAAAACTGATTGAACAGGTAGAGAGCCTTGGCTACAACGTACTGGATGCACGCACCATGCAACCAATTGATCGCGATGTTAAAGAACATCACACAGACATCTTATGCTTTTCTAATTATAAAGCGCGTTGAAAAAAAAGAGAGTATCAGTCTGGATCCAGGGAGGTATTGGTGGCGGATTATTTTCGCAAGGGTTTCCAGCTATTCAACAACAAATAAAACGCCTTGCAGCTCGCTATGATGTTGATATATACTCGCAATTACCAGCCAACTCTGATTTTATACCAGAAGGATTTCGATTCTATACGCTGAATCGTAAAGTAAAATCGGGAGCGCTACGCTGGATATACCTGCTCCTGATCTTTCTATATCAACACATTAGAAGACCCTATAAAGTTTTATTTGGTTTTTGGGGATACCCAGCCGGTGCTATTACCGTTGCACTCGGCAAAATTTTTCGCAGGCCATCTATAGTATCGCTACATGGAGGTGATTCTGTTTGTATTCCATCTATACCTTACGGAGTATTTTGCGACCCCGGGCGGACAAAGATATGTCGGTGGGCTTATGCTCATAGCACTGTATTGCTAACAGTTAGTCAGTATCAGGCATCTGTGCTGAAGCAATACGGTATAACTAAAACGCCACGCGTTATTCCTTACGGCACCGACCCGGCTATATTTCCTTTTAAAGAAAAGAGATTCGATGCGCCCGTTGTACGGTTTATACACATTGGCAACCACACGCCTATAAAGGATCAACGAACATTATTGCAGGCATTTTCCATCGTAACGAAAAATATACCCGCTAAACTTACCATTGTGGGTCCTGATTTTTTTGGAGGGCAACTGAAAATGTGGAGTATAGAACTAGGCATTGAAAATCATGTTGATTTTGTTGAGCCATTACCTAATGGTCGCCTGTTTGAATATTACCATCAAGCCGATATCATGCTACACACATCACTCTATGAAGCACAGGGACTTGTATTTACCGAGGCTGCTGGCTGTGGTACATTACTGGCCGGAACGCGCGTGGGTCAATTAGCCGATATGGGAGATACGCGTGGAATAATTGTTGAACCTGGCGAAGCAGCATTACTCGCTCAAAAGATTATTGATGCACTGGTCTCTCCGGAGTATATATATACGATGCGCATGGCGGCCTTTCAATGGGCACAACAATTCAATGCTGACTATACGGAGCAGGAACTTACTAACATTATCGATAAGCTTTCCTCTTAACAGAGTATGAAACGGGTTGCTGTTATCGGACGCGGAGCACATACATTGCCTACACACAGGCTTATGCTCAACAAGCTTGCGGAGCATTATACCATTGTTCTTTATTCCGAAGTAGCTATGAAGCCGGAGTGGTTGGCATTAAAACATCTATATACTATACGCGCCGTTCAATCAAATAAATACCACCGTTTTGTTCGCGACTTTATTGTGTTATGGATGATCATACGCGATCATTGTCGGCAGCCCTTTCATTTACTTCACGCGCATTCTACATATCCTTCCGGCATGATTGCCACTATATTTAAAAAGCTTTTTCGAGTTCCTGTATTAGTAGGTCTTGATGGAGCTGAAGGAATTGCTTTACCCTCCATCAATTTTGGCGACCTGGTTAGTAAACGCAGAGCCTCACTTAACCAATGGATCATCAATGAAGCGGATGCTGTTACCGCTCTTACTTTTTTTCAGCGCGACCTGGTATATAAAAATCTCAGCATTCAAAAAGAAATACAGGTAATACCACGCGGTATAGCATCACCATCACAGCAAGAGAATAAAAAAGAAGAATCAAAAACTCCAATAACTATTCTGAGCATCGGATATCTAAGTCCTGTAAAAGACCCGATCACGCTCATCAAAGCCTTTCACCAGATTCAAAAAGAAATAGACTGTCGGCTTATTCACGTAGGCCAAGATTATATGCAGGGCGAGGTGCAACAACTGGTAAAAAGCCTGGGGATAGAGGATAAAGTTTCATTTACAGGTCACGTGCCCTATGAGCAGGTAAATATTTTTTACAAACAGGCTGACCTTTTCATGCTAACCTCCGTCTATGAGAGTCAGGCGATGGTGGTTGTAGAAGCCATGGCCATGGGTATACCGGTATGCGGAACGCATGTTGGCATCATGGCCGATCTGTCGGGCAAGTGTTGCATAACTGTGCCACCAGGTGAATCATCGCTGCTGGCGCATGCAGTAATAGCGCTGCTAAAAGACAAAGAAAAAATGGAGACGCTCAGAAGAAACGGATATACCTGGACGAAGGAGAACACACTGGATTCGTGTGTTGATGCATTACGAAAACTATATAGTAAACTCATACAGGAATGATGAAGATAACTACGGTCATTCCTACCCGAAACCGGCCTGCGCATATAGCAAAAGTTCTGCAGATGTTGCAGAAACAAACGCGGCTATCAGACGAAATCATCATTGTAGATACGAGTGATGACAAGGGCTATATACAAGATATCAATTCACAATTCAACACATTGCCATTAAAATGGCTACACCCTGAAATAGCATCCGTATGCGTGCAGCGAAATATAGGTATACGGGCGGCTTCAGGCGATTGGATTTTTTTATGCGATGATGATATAGAAGCAAAGTCAGACTATCTGGAGAAGCTGGAGCAGTACGCTATAGCTCATCCTGCCTGTGGTGCTATGGCTGGCAGATTATTGCAACTGGAGAATGGTATATGGACAGATGAATATCCTGTTAAAGGATTTGCAGATTTACTCTGGCGATTTACTTTTCAACTTTCTATTTGGGGCGATCTTGATAAAGTTCAAATGCGCTTTCCCGGATCGATCTTTCTAAATCCTGTTAAAAAATTTTATCGATCACGTCAAAACGGATTGACGCTGGGAGGATGGCCTTTGATAACCTCCTGGAATAGCGAAGTATTTCAAACCACTATATATTCCCTGGGCGCCAACGTAATCAGGCGCGACTGGCTGTTGCATTCGCCTTACGATGAAGTGCTGGACCCAAGCGGAATTGGAGATAACTACGGAGTGGCTATCGGATTTGCACAGGCAA
>NZ_DATCSD010000376.1:0-19035 GCF_036568665.1 Ohtaekwangia sp.
TATGGATAGTATAGCTTGGAAAGCCTGGAGTTTATAAACCTCCATCCCAATGTTGTATCAATCAACTCCTGCTTGCGACCGAAAGGTTCTTCTGCTTTGGCCATTACAAACGGAGCGCGCGTCATACTCTCTACACCACCCGCTATATATAGCTCTCCATTGCCCCCTATAATTCCCTGTGCTGCCTGCATGATTGCCTGCAAACCGGAAGCACATAAACGATTTACGGTTACACCGCCAATTGAAACGGGCAAGCCTGCCAGAAGCAGTGCCATACGTGCAACATTACGGTTGTCTTCTCCGGCCTGATTGGCAGCACCTATAATAACATCTTCAATCTGCGATACATCAATAGCAGAATTTCTTTTCAGCAATTCACGAATGGCGTGAGCAGCCAGATCATCGGGGCGCACGGTTGCCAAAGCGCCACCATATTTCCCCACCGGGGTACGTACGATATCAACAATATATACTGGTGTCATGTATTGCGAGGTTGTAGTTGCTTCCTATACACACTTCCTGGCTGGCTATACCGTACAAGGCAATGCTCGATAGAGAAGCGGTGGTTAAAAATTTCTTTTTACTTTTGCACGCTTGCAACAAAGTAAGCAAGTTAACGCAACCAGCACATGTGGCAAAGAATTCAAACAGTATTTCTGGCAATCGCTATTATCAGTTTAGTGGCGGCAATCTTTTTTCCAATATGGATTTTTCAGGATGCATCGGGCAAGATGTATGAACTATATGCACTGCACTATACCGTGATCGATAAAGGTGTACGCACTACAACATATTTCCCCTATTCTATTACCGCTATTTTGTTGATTGCCGGTGCAACACTGGCTTTTATTGAAGTAAGAAAGTTCAACGACCGCATTGCGCAAATCAAAATGGGTGCGCTCAATTCACTGATCATCGCAGCCGCTATGTGCGTAGGAGTATACTTTGGTACCTCCATGATCAAAACATTTCAAGGCGGAAGATATGGCTTTGGATTATGGCTGCCGGCTGTTGCCGTAGTCTGCAACTGGGCGGCTATTCGTTTTATTAAAAAAGATGAAAAGCTTGTACGTGACTCGGATAGGCTCCGCTAATTTCTGCCATCCTGACACGCAAATCTTTCTGGAATAACATTTGAAATCCTCGCACCCGAGGATTTTTTATTTTAAAACCCTATTAAAACTGACAACTATGGCAGAAACTGTAGAAGCACGTGAAAAAGGTACCATTTCCATTCACACCGAGAATATCTTCCCGATCATTAAAAAATTTCTGTATTCCGATCACGAAATATTCCTGCGCGAGTTGGTATCAAACGCTGTTGATGCTACTCAAAAACTCAAGAAGCTTGCATCTATAGGAGAGTTCAATGGTGAGCTGGGCAACCTTACTATCGAAGTAAGCTTTGATAAAGATAAAAAGACCATCACCGTTAGCGACCATGGTATAGGCATGACAGGTGAGGAAATAAAAAAATATATCAACCAGATCGCTTTCTCCGGAGCCTCCGAGTTTGTGGAGAAGTTCAAGGATAAAGGTGATGCAAAAGACATCATTGGTAAATTCGGTCTCGGATTTTACTCGGCCTTTATGGTAGCCGATAAAGTGGAGATCATTTCCCGATCGTATAAAGCCGGAGAGAACGAGGCTGCGCGTTGGGAGTGTGATGGCTCCACTGAATTTGAACTTACACCTGCTTCGCGTAAAGAGCGCGGCTCGGATGTAGTCCTGCATATCAACAGCGACTCAGAAGAGTTTCTGGATGAATGGAGACTGAAAGGTATACTTGAAAAATACTGTAAGTTCCTCCCGGTAGAAATCAAGTTTGGAACAAAGGATGAAAATGTAGAAGACGGTGTAGATGCTGAGGGCAAACCGAAGTTTACAACCGTTAAGAAAGATAATATCATCAACAATCCGGCTCCGCTTTGGGCAAAATCACCAAGCGAATTGAAGGATGAAGATTATCTGAAGTTTTATAAAGAACTATATCCGTTCTCGGAAGAACCCTTGTTCTGGATACACCTCAATGTAGATTATCCATTTAATCTCACAGGTGTTCTATACTTCCCGAAAGTAAAGAACGACTTTGAACTGCAACGAAATAAAATTCAGCTGTACTCACGCCAGGTATTTATTACCGATGAGGTAAAAGACGTAGTGCCTGACTTCCTGATGTTGCTGCACGGTGTGCTGGATTCACCCGATATACCGCTGAACGTATCACGAAGCTATTTGCAAAGTGATGCCAATGTGAAAAAGATCAGCCAGCACATTACCAAAAAAGTAGCCGATAAACTCCAGGAGTTATTTAAGAAAGATCGCGCTGACTTTGAGAAGAAATGGGATGACATCAACATCTTTGTGAAGTACGGCATTATTAGCGATGAAAAATTCTATGATAAGGCGAAAGACTTCACGTTGTTCAAGAATGTCGATAGCCAATATTTTACGTTCAACGAGTATAAGGACAAGGTTAAACCCAACCAGACTGACAAGGATGAAAATATAGTATATATATATACGTCTGACCCCGGCAAGCAAGACAGCTTTATACAAGGCGCAAAGAATAAGGCATATGATGTATTGTTGCTGGATGGTGTACTCGACAGTCACTTCATCAATACATTAGAGCAAAAGCTTGAAAAGACACAACTGAAACGTGTTGATAGCGAAACTGCCGACAAACTCATCGATAAAGGAGAGAAGGTAGAAAGTGTACTCAGCACCGAAGAACAGGAACAGGTGAAAGGTATATTTGAGAAAGCTATCAACAATAAAAACTTCCATGTAGCGATTGAGCCAATGGCTCCTGGCGATCTGCCGGTGATCGTAACGATGAGCGAGTTTATGCGCAGGATGAAAGATATGGCCAAGACCGGTGGCGGAGGCTATGCCTTTATGGGAGCTATGCCTGATAACTATAATGTATCGGTAAATAGTAATCATCCGATCACACAAAAAATTCTGAAGGCTGAAAGCGAAGAAGCAAAAACCAAACTGGCCAAGCAAGCGTATGATCTTGCTCTTCTGTCGCAAAACCTGTTAACAGGTGCAGACCTTACGAATTTCATCAAGCGTAGTGTGGAGCTTGTTTCGTAGAGTTTAGTTACACGGTTTATAAATTTTATAGAAAGGGTGCTTCGAAAGGAGTGCCCTTTTTATTTGGGGACCGTTATCCGTTAATGGTTACAGGTTATCCGCGAAGGGATGTCGGTAAGTATATATAGGCTCTACTAACTATTAACGATTAACCGATAACGGTTAACTACTTCCCCGCTTCGCTCTGGTTCCACTCATATACCTTGTCGGCAATCTCAATGAGCAGTTCCGGATCTTTCTCCAGTGCATTACCGATCACAATCATATCGGCTCCTGCTTCCAGTGCTTTGAAAGCTTTTACGCTGGTGTTTATACCACCGCCTACAATCAACGGAGCATTCACTGCTTTTCGCACCGCTGCGATCATGCGCGGACTAATTTCCTTTTCAGCACCACTGCCGGCATCGAGATATATAGCTTGCAGGCCTAGCATTTCACCGGCCATGGCAGTACATGCCGCCAGGGAATATTTATCGTCAGGTATAGGTGTTGTATTGCTGATATAGGCTACGGAAGTTGTGCGCCCTGAGTTGATCAGCATATACCCTGTCGGAATTACTTCGAGTTTTGTATTACGAATTACAGGAGCAGCGATCACATGCTGCCCGATGAGCAACTCCGGATTTCGTCCGGATATTAATGAGAGAAATAATATAGCATCGGCAGAAGATTCTACCTGCATCGAGTTACCCGGAAACAATACTACCGGTATAGTAACACTCTGCTTGATGCGTTTAACAATCTCTGAAAGATTGGTTGTAGTAACGAGGCTTCCTCCAACAAAAAAGAAGTCGACACAATTTTCACTGGCCAGGTTTATAAGCTGGTTAAGCTGGGAAGGTTCTTCCACTTTATCAGGGTCGATCAGCACAGCGATCGATTTTTTCCCCGCCTGCTTGCGCGCCTGCAGCGATTGTATAATGTTCATGTTTACTTCTCTTTCACTTCTGTTTTCTCTTCGAGAAACTCGGTAAGTTTTTCTTTGGCTATACTGAGTAAAAACGCCATGGCCTGTCCGGCAATTGCATTACCAATATGCGATACTATACCGGGAGTTTCTGCCTGCGACACTACTTCTGTTTCTACTACCTGCTCCGGAGCTTCTACTGCTTTAACGATCTTTACTTTGCGTTTCCTGGATTTTGATTCAGAACCTCCGGCTAATTGACGGATCAGCAGATACGATACTGCCAGCGATCCGCCAATGATAAGCGCATTTGTTAATACCTTCTGCGTACGTTCGGAGATGAGCTTTACTTCTTCTTCCAGTTCTTCACGATGCCGTGCAGATTTCTTCAACAGTTCAGCTTTCAGATCATTCGTTTCAAGCAATTCCATAATGCTACTTTTTCTTTTTGGTCAATAAATCAGCAAGCTCTTTTTCCAGCTTGTTAAAGATCGCTTCGCGCGATAGCAGTGTAACAATGGCGAGCAGCAGGTAAAATGCCGCAACCAAGGCAAAGCCTCCAAAAGTTCCGATGGACTCGCCTATCTTAAACGCCAGCGCCACACTGAAGAAAATAATAAACAATATAAACGTAAATGCGATGGCTATGAATACAGCTATACGCGAGAGGCCCTTCGCCAGGTCTTCCTTTATCTCCAGCTTCATCAACTCGACCTTGGTCTCTACATATCCTGTAAGATTCTGAACCAGGCTATCGAGCTTGAAAAACTTTATCACAGAGTCCTTGATCATGCTTTCGTCACGTGTAAATGAGTCCACGCAATATAGACAGAAGATCGGACTTTTAGGGCGCTACTGAACCTCAAACTTCACCAGCTTTTCGGTGTCAACCACCACGTTGTCGTGCTGCAGAACATCGTGTTGCAGCATTAGCCTGAGAGGTGCGCTGATATAGTAACGATGCGTCATGGAATCCTGCGGTGCCTGATAGTTTACATTGCAAACATATACCGAGTCAAAAGTTTGTGAAGCCATGTTCATTTGTTTCAGTATCTGATCGATGCATGCTTTATAGCGCCCGTGTTCATCTTCTCCGTCCCAGCAAAAACCCGGGCGATCGAGCAGAAACATTTTCTCCCCCACAAACAATGTATTGTTCTGTACAGATACCGGGTATATTAGCGAAGGCTCCTCTCCCGCTACAGGCTCTTCTCCCGGAAACTGCGACCACTCACCGCTCTGCTTGCGTTTGTTGATGCGTGCCACCATACGATAAAAATTATGATCGTTTGATGAAACTCTCTTCTCGTAGGTGAGGTGGTATGTTTGAATGGAATCCTGATTAAAGTATATCAGCGAGAAGGGTATAAAGAAAAACGTGAGCAACAAAAACAGAAATCCTGCCAGGCGATATTGCAGGGTAATTTTACCCAACCCATTCGCCAATTCTATGGGCAACCTGCGAAGTACCGGTATAGGGAAGAACAGTATAACACCGATGAAATTAAAAAGGAAGTGCGCTATAGCTATACTGATGGCTCCGGCAGTATTAGTATTTAATATAGCGGCTATAAATGCTGTGATGGTTGTGCCTACATTGGCACCCATAATAAAGGGTGCAGCTTGCCGTAGGGTAGCGATCTTTTTAGCTACGATCGGAACCACTACTGATGTAGTGATGGTACTCGAACGTATAGCAGCCGTTGTGAGTAAACCCCACGAGAATGACTTGATCTGATTCTTAAAGAAGAATCTGCTGAATGCCTCCGGAGATTTAGCACGCAACAGATCAGAAATAAGTCTGCGGAAAATCAGGATCGAACCGAAGAGCAATACCAGCGCTAACACTGCCAGCACAAAAGGACTTGGAATAACCTGATGCAACAGATCGCTAAGCGGTGAAAACCCTGACCACGAATGCGAAACATCCTTCGTTACAGCAGCCGGCAACGGCTTGAAGAAGTAGTGTGCTATACGGAACGAGATCGTTGATAAAAAGCTATAATAATACTCCAGTGGAAACAGCACGAACACCGTGAGTAAATTAAAGAACACATGATATGAGCCTGCTGCTACTGCTCGTCTAAATTCTTTCTTGCGACTGATAAAACCCAACGATACGATCATGGCCGTAATGGTTGTACCCACGTTGGCGCCCATAATGATCGGTATAGCACTCTCGAGTGTAATGGAACCGGAAGCAACAAAAGCCACTACCAATGATGTAGTAGTAGAACTGCTTTGCAACATGGCCGTAATAAGCAGCCCTATAAATAAACCGGCAAAGGGATTGGAGGTTGCCAGCAAAATAGTTTCTGCTACCGTGCCACCGAGGTGTTGTAATGATGACACCAACAGATCGAGCGCAAACAGAAAAAGTATCAGCGCACCTAAAATATAGAGAACGATCCGGAGGTTGCTCCAGATTCTTTTGTTGGGATCAGTGTGTGGCGTGGTTTCCAATGCTTGCAATGAACGTAAAGATACGTCAGGATATTACAGAAGAATAGTTCATTAATATTTTTAACACAGGTTTAATATAGGCTGCCTCTCCTGCCGGATAGTATATAGCTATTGGCCCTAAAATATACCCTGTTTTCCGCTATATCATCAACAGCCTGCTCTATATATAATCAATTTATCTATAGCGCAAGCTCTTTTATAGCCATCCACGCCATAAGCCCCGGGCCGATCTTGAGTGCATCCTCATCAATATCGAAGGTAGGTGTATGCACATACGATTTTATACCCTTCTCGGCATTGCTGGTGCCCAGGCGATAGAAAGATGCCGGTATAACCTGCGAGTAGTACGCAAAGTCTTCTGCTCCCAGCGTAATGTCTATATCAAATACATTTTCACTTCCTACATAGTCAACAGCGGCCTGGCGTAATCTGCGTGTAAGCTCCGGGTTGTTTTCGAGGTATGGATATCCATGTGATATCTCCACTTCACAACGGCCTCCCATACCTTCGGCTATACTCTCGGCCATTTTCTTGATCTTCTCTAAACCGGATGCACGCCACACTTCATTCATTGCACGAAATGTACCCGCTATATTTACCTCGTCCGGTATAATATTCGTGGCTCCTTTACCAATGATGTTGCCAAAGGTTAATACCGTTGGTTGCTTAGGACTTGCATTGCGACTGATGATCTGCTGCAATGCGATAATGATATGCGATGCGATCACGATCGGATCAATCGCGAGATCAGGCGCAGCACCATGGCCACCTTTACCTACTACACGCAGGTATATTTCATCGGCACTCGCCATATACATACCTTCACGAAAACCTATTTTGCCTGCAGGCAGCAATGGAAAAACATGTTGCCCTATAATTCCGGCAGGTCGCGGGTTTTCCAGTGCACCATCGCGTATCATATACGATGCTCCTCCCGGATTTTTTTCCTCGCCCGGTTGAAACAGAAAACGTACGGTGCCTTCGAACTGATCTTTTACTTCATGCAAAATTTTGGCAGTGCCCAGTAATGATGATGTGTGAACATCATGACCACAGGCATGCATAACTCCTTCGTTCTTTGATTTATAGGGAACATTGTTAGCCTCCAGTATAGGAAGCGCATCCATATCGGCCCGTAAGGCAATAGTTTTCTTATCCGGATTTTTTCCTTTTACATCGGCTACAAGACCCGTGGTAGCCAGACTTTTTATATCCTTAATTCCGAATGAGCGGAGTTGCTCATCAACATATTTTACGGTATTAAATTCTTCATACGACAACTCAGGATTTGCATGCAGGTGTCTGCGAAACCCTACTACCTGTTCACTGTATGCCTGCGAAAGTGATTTTATTTTATCCAGAAGACTCATAACGACTTTGATCTAGGTTTCAAAAGTAACGTTCCTGTGTCAGATTGAAAAAAACGTGTCAATACACGGGCAGAATTAAAAATATTTAAAAATGGAAGAGATGCGTTCAGGGAACATCGCTTGTCGCTTGTTTCTATGATTTGAACAGTCCGCTAACATGAAACATCGGTCACACAACAATAAAACTTTTGTGAAAACCAATGAATCCTCAGATATTCGAACCCTTCACAAAAAGAATTTTAACCCAAACGCCCATGCATAAAAAAGTTCTCATGGCACTTGTAGCCATGGCTAGTATCGTAACGGTGTACGCCCAGGATGCTTCGGTGAAAACCCTTTCTTTGCAAGATATGTCGGCCTTTAAATCACAGGCAGGCAACTGGCAGATAGTAGGCGATGTAACCATGGATCCCAACGTAGATGTACATCATGAACCTGCCACTGCACCTGCAGAGACAGGGAAGAAAAAAAAGAAATCGAAAGATGAATCCGTTCATCAGGCACCCCAGGCAGTAACTTTTACAGCCGGCACCGGTGTGTTGCTGAACATGAACGATGACACGAAGAAAGATAATCTTCAAACAGCGTTCGAACATGGCGACATTGAACTTGAACTGGAAGTGATGTTGCCGAAAGGCTCTAACTCCGGTTTATACCTGCAAGGCCGCTATGAAGTACAGTTATATGATAGCTGGGGAGTAAAGACTCCAGCCTTCTCGGATATAGGAGGTATATATCGCAACTGGGAGAGTGAGCCCTCTAAGATATATATGGGTAAAGCGCCTCTCAGCAACCCGGCAAAAGCTCCGGGCCTCTGGCAAAAATTGAAAATATCTTTCCGCGCTCCGAAGTTTGATGCTTCCGGAAAAAAAATTGCCAATGCGCGTTTTGTTTCAGTAGAGCTGAATGGCGTACGCATACACGACAATGTTGAAGTTCCGCTGCCAACCGGTGGTCCTGTAGAAAACAACGAGAAGCCTACCGGCCCGATTATGATACAAGGCGATCATGGTCCGGTAGCATTTCGCAATATCCGCTACAAGCTGATGAAGGAACTGAATGTTACCGTAAGTGATATATCCTATAAAACTTTTAAAGGAACATTTGGTGAAGTAGATGACTTTGCTACATTGAAACCTGTTAAAGCAGGAGCATCGCCTGAGTTAACAGCCGAAGTGCTGGATGATGAGAACATGTACGGCATCATCTATACCGGCAAGATCAACATTCCGGAAGATGAAACGTATCACTTCGATCTCAGCTATACCGGGGGTATAACTTTCTCCATCAACAACCAACGTGTAGTAGATGAGCAACGTCCTGATGGTGGCGGACGCCAGCGCGCAACGGTAGCGCTGAAGGCCGGCTCTTATCCATTTGAGATTGCAAATTACAAGACTGCTTCATGGATGCCCCCTCGCCTCGGGCTCACAGCACATACTGCTAATTCTTACCCGGTAGTGTTGAATGCCTATAATTCGTTCCCTCCGGATGATGATCCGACTTCTCCTATATTAATTCAGGCGGGTGCAGAGCCAAGGTTGCTTCGCGCATTCGTTGACTTTAAAGGCGACAGACGCCAGCGAATAACACACTCTATTGGCGTGGGTGATCCCAACAAGATCAACTATGTATATGACCTTGATGCCGGTAATCTTGCCTGTGTATGGCGCGGAGATTTTGTAGATGCGACACCTATGTGGCATGATCGCGGTGATGGATCATTCCGCCCGCGAGGAGCCGTACAATATTTATTTATGAGTCAGCCGCTGGCGTTCCTTGCATCGGCTAATGATCCTTTTCCTGCTACCGGCAAAGAAGGCGAGTTCCGCACAAAGGGGTATATCATTGAAGAGACCACCAACCGCCCGGTGTTCAAGTATATTTACCAGGGCCTTGAAGTAGAAGATAAAGTATACCCTGACGATCAGGCACGCAGCATTGCGCACGACATCACGATCAAGAACCGCGGTACTAAAACCGGGCTATACTATAAACTTGCCGAAGGCTCTGCTATTCAAAAATTACCGAACGGATCGTACGCTGTAGATGATAAGCAATACTATATCAAGACCAGTGCAGCCGCCACTATCCGCGATGTAAATGGTAAAAAAGAACTGGTTGTAGCGGTTGACGGCAGCAGTGTTAATTATTCCATCATCTGGTAAATGAAAAGTATAACAGACATGAAGAAACTGATTCAACTCCTATTTATAGCTGCTGTACTTGTTCAAGGTATACAGCACGCACAGGCACAGGGCAAAATTCCTGCTGAATCCGATTATTATACGATGGTTACTATACCAGCTCCCGAAGGTGTATTGCTGGAAGTAGGCGGAGTAGCAACACTACCCGATGGCAGAATTGCCGTAAGTACACGCCGCGGAGATGTGTGGGTAATTGAAAATGCAGCGATGAACAACAGCGGCAACCCGATCTATACCTTGTTTGCTTCAGGATTACACGAGCCGCTTGGCCTTGTGTATAAAGATCAGGCACTCTATGCAGCACAGCGCGGTGAACTTACCAAACTGGTTGATACCAATGGCGATGGCAAAGCAGATGTATATGAAACTATATATGCATGGCCTATATCTGGTCACTATCATGAATACTCGTTCGGTCCCAAGATCGCTCCCGATGGAAGTTTCTTTGTAACAGGCAACGTGGCTTTTGGTGATGAAGAATGGTGGCGCGGAGAAAGCCGCAGACCGTGGCGCGGGTGGACCATGAAGATACATCCTGACGGAACACTCGAGCCATGGGCAACCGGTATGCGTTCTCCCTGTGGCCTGGGTATGATTGATGGCGAGTTTTTCTATGATGATAACCAAGGCGACTGGATGGGATCGGGTGGAATATTCCACGTAACGAAGGGAAGCTTTACCGGGCACCCGGCTGGCTTACGCTGGACGAATCTTCCTAACTCTCCGGTGAAGCTTACAACGGAACAATTATACGCCAAAGTGGATCCGCGAAGAGAAAAGAAAAATGGTCAGTATGTAAAACCTGAAAATATAGCGGACGAAAAAGATCCGAAGATGCTATACCAGATCAAACAGGAATTTCCGGAAACACGATTGCCTGCTGTGTGGTTGCCACATGGTGTACTCGGTATATCAAACTCAGAAATTATTCGCGATGAAACGGCAGGCTCTTTCGGTCCTTTTGCCGGACAGATTTTTGTTGGCGATCAGGGACAAAGCAAAGTGATGCGTGTTGTGATGGAGAAAGTGAAGGGCGAGTTTCAGGGAGTAGCGTTTGACTTTCGCGCAGGTTTTCAATCCGGTGTATTGCGTATGAACTGGGGTCATGACGGATCCATGTATGTAGGAGAAACCAACCGCGGCTGGGGCTCTGCCGGTACAACATCATCCGGTTTACAACGGTTAGTCTGGACGGGCAAAGTTCCATTGGAAATGAAAACCGTTCGCGCGATGCCCGATGGATTTGAAATTGAATTTACCATGCCGGTAGATAAGAGTAAAGCAGAAGATCTTTCTTCTTATGTAGGCAGAAGCTTTATCTATAAATATCACCCCGTATATGGCAGCCCTACTATAAATGAAGAGAAGCTGAACATTAAAGGTGTAAAAGTTTCTGAAGATGGTTTGAAAGTACGTTTGGTGATCGACAACCTTCGTCAATACTACCTGCACGAGATCAACGTACCGGGTATACGCTCGAAAGACAATGCTATACCTGTATTGCATGCCAC
Source organism: Ohtaekwangia sp. (assembly GCF_036568665.1). GTDB lineage: Bacteria > Bacteroidota > Bacteroidia > Cytophagales > Cyclobacteriaceae > Ohtaekwangia. The sequence goes on from NZ_DATCSD010000376.1 coordinate 11,561, forward strand.
AGCTTACTATACTTTAAATAATATACCGGAAGGCGATAAACTTCCTGCCAGCGAGTGGAGTACCAAGAAAACAACAGCCGCTCCTGTTAAAACCACTCCGGCAAAAACAGCAACAACAGCAGTAAGTAAAAAAGCTCCGACCTACGCAGAGATAGAACCGCTGTTGGTAAAAAATACGTGTACTGCCTGCCACCAGGTAAACAAGCGCCAGGTAGGACCTGCATTTTCAGATGTAGCCAAGCGCAAGTATAGCAATGAACGTATCGTGCAACTCATCTATAATCCGGAACCCAAAAACTGGCCGGAGCATGAAACACCAATGGCTCCTATGCCGCAGGTGCCACGTGCAGAAGCGCTCAAGATCGCAGCATGGATAAATTCCCTGCGTACGGAAAAAGCGCCAACACCATAGGAAGTAAAATCACTTACAAGATCCCGGGGTATATACTCCGGGATTTTTATTTATAGTCAGATAGAGGAATAGCTATATTTAGTAGCTTTGCATTCGCTAACCTATTCTGCCGTTATGAAGAAAATCTACTGCCTGGCTATTGGTATTTTTATTCGCGTTACCCTGCATGCACAAAGCACCGATTCGCTCGTTCACTTCAGTGAACTTACATTTCATTCTGATTTTGAACGCGAAACCTTTCAGCGTTTCCACAAGGGAGATATAGATCTCTTTGCGCTCTTCATAGCTAACGGAAGCCTTTTACCAACAGAGAAAATTACCGAAAAGCGCGAAAGCTTTTATAACTACGTAAACCTGTTAGGCAATGAAAGCGCTGGCAAGAAAACGGAGAAGAAAATCAAAACACTCTACGATAATCTGCACAGCAAATACCTGGTGAAGTACGAACTCGTAAATCACTTTGAAGATATATTCTACAATGGCAACTTCAATTGTGTATCGGCCACGGCTATGTATGCGCTGACATTCGATAAACTACAGATACCTTATAGTATAAAAGAAGAGCCTACGCATGTATACCTCGTAGCATACCCCAACGCTGAGCGAATTGTTTTGCAAACAACTTCACCGTTAGGCGGATACTATACATTGAGTGATGCCTTCAAACAGGATTTTGTAAAGCGGCTAAAAGAACAGAAACTGATCAGCGCCCAGGAGTATACTTCGCAGGACTCTAAAGCACTTTTTGATAAATATTATTTCGGTACTGATAAAGAAGTGTCTCTTCAGCAACTGGCAGGATTGCAATATGTAAATGATGCGCTCTATAAAACTGATGATAAAAAAACAGAAGAAGCCTTCGCACAGATGGAAAAAGCTTATATACTCTATCCGTCAGCGCGCACCACGCAATTGCTATACTATATCGCCACTATGGCTTTTGATGCACACAAGGTAAGAGACTCAACACATGCGGTGTTATTAAGCAAGCTCGCACGCTATAAAGATTTCGGTCTGGAGCCGGAAATGATCGTAGGAGAATTTATACGCACCACGCAAGATTTACTTTTCGGATCGGCCAGGAAACAACAATATGAACAATACTATAGTATACTTACTCATTCCATTACCAATCAAAAAATCAAAGACGAACTGGCCTATGTATATAATTACGAAAGCGGCCGCTATCTCTATAACCAGGCGCGAACAAAAGATGCGTTATCTTTCCTTGAAAAAGCACTTATCCTAAAACCGAATGATGTAGATGCACAGGCACTCTTCATTGCAGCGCTCGCACAAACGTTCAATTCCAAAAACAACAACCAGGATATTATAAAAACACTGGATGATTATAACACGCGCTTCACCGGCTTACAAGCCAACAATCATTTTAATGCCATGCGTGCCACAGCCTATCTCATACAATTCAACACGAGTTATGCAACCAATAAAATAAGCGAAGGCGATAAGTATAAAACACTGTTTGAGTCTGTCGCAAATCAATATCCTGATCTTACCATCGACTCTGATCTCATTGGTCAGTCGTACTCTAACGCTGCCGTATATTACTATCGCAAAGGACAAGTATCAAAGGCGCGGCAATTCTTATCTTCCGGATTGAAATATGCCCCGAATAATTATGAGTTGATCTCGCGCCAGCAGATGATCAGGTAAAATCGATCAGCGATTCTCGATGGCAAGGTGAAACTTGTTTTGAGTAATGAAGTAATTACTCTGCGCTGTTTTTACTTTAGCGATAATATTTATCTCTTCCATCAGAAAAGCCCCGCGTGGCATAGGGAAGTTTATTTCTGCTACGCCGTTTATTACTTCCCACACACGTTGTGTATCGGTGCCTATATATCCGTCTTTAGAAAGCTCGCCAACATAAAATTCAACACCTTTACTTCCGTCCGACATTTTGAGCTGCAAAGTATAGGTTTCATTGAGTAGAATGTTATCGATAGGTGTAATAACAATGGAAGGATATTTCTGCTTTAGTTTCCCATCGGTGGTATATTCTTTCAATCCCACGCACAGGTTCCCATTGAAGTAAGGCACCTCGCACATCAGGTCTCCGGAGCGTCTGTATTTTTTTTGAATACCATGCATCAGGTCATTGTGATAAGGTGTTTCCTGACTTAGTTTTCCCGACTCATAGTAACGCCTGGCTGTTCCTTCGCGCAGGTTATTTTCATACGGTACTTCCTGGAAGAGCTTGCCCGATCTGAAAAATTCTTTTGCTATACCATGCTGCTTGCCATCCTTATATACCATCTCCTTATGCAAGGTACCATCGCTATAGTATTTTCTCCGGATGTCTTTATTGGGGTTATCAGAGGCCTCCGATGATTTTTGAGGGAAGCAGGAATATAAGGCAACGGATAGCACCAGGCTTGAGAACAACGTGGCAAGTCTATTCATGGAAGTGTTAGGAATTAGTGCAAGATAATTAATGCCCGGCAAGAGTACTGAATGATTGAACGAAGGAGTGCACTAAAAAAATTTTGCTGCGGTTAAGTCCTGAGAAACAGCCTGATTCATAGAAATGATTAAAAAAATATTTTCCGGTTTTAGGTTTTTGTTTGGAGAAACAAAAATCTCTACTACATTTGCACTCCCAAACGGGAGCTTAGCTCAGCTGGTTCAGAGCATCTGCCTTACAAGCAGAGGGTCGGGGGTTCGAATCCCTCAGCTCCCACTGAAAGTCAGCCACTTACAAGACAATTTGTGAGTGGCCTTTTTATTTGCACGTGGTTTGCACTTTAGTTTGTAACTCGACTGAGAGAGCGGAGGGAGTTGATCACTTGTGTTCTCCGATGTCGGGTTTGTCACTTTCTGACACAGCGCCGCTGTAGTTTCACGTCAAAAATGTATCTTTAATAAGTTCGAAATCTGTCAACACATTTAGCCGGTTAGCGTATGATATTAAAAGGCTCAGATCTATTTTTGCCGTACAAAATGAATTCGAGTCATGGTTGATATAATCCGTCGCTTCAACGAAGAAAAAGTAGCGAGTTCAGACTGTATGGTCTGGCTAGGCGATGTAAAAAAGTTTCTCACTAGTCTTCCCGAAGATCCAATCTTCGATCTCGTGGTCACGTCGCCGCCCTATAACATCAATAAGGAGTACGAAGAGAAACAAGCACTTGATGAATATCTTGCTTGGCAAAAGGATATTATTACCGAAATTGCAAAGCGGACAAATGAAAAAGGAAGTATCTGTTACCAAGTCGGTAACTATATAGAGAATGGCCATATCGTGCCTCTCGACATTGAGATGCATTCCATCTTCCGGGACTTAGGGTATAAATTAAGGAACAGGATCATTTGGCATTTCGGTCACGGACTTCATACTAAAAAGCGGTTTAGCGGCAGATACGAAGTTGTCATGTGGTATACCAAGAGTGACGACTATACTTTCAATCTGGATGATGTCCGAGTTCCATCGAAGTATCCTGGCAAGCGGCATTTCAAAGGGCCAAACAAAGGAAAACTTTCAGGCAATCCGTTAGGAAAAAATCCTGAAGATGTATGGAGCATTCCAAACGTTAAGAGTAATCATATTGAAAAGACAGAACACCCTTGTCAATTTCCTGTTGGACTTATCGAGCGGTTAGTTCTTTCGTTATCAAATAAAGGCGATTTAGTTTTTGATCCTTTCAGTGGTGTTGGATCGACCGGCGTGGCCTCAGTAATTCATGACAGAAGATTCTGGGGATGTGAGATCGTTGAAAAGTATGTTGAGATTGCCGAGGGACGTTTAAAGGACGCTATCCAAGGAGATGCAAAATATAGATCACACGACCAGCCAATTTACGATCATACGCAATCAAAATTGTCACAGGTGCCGGATGAAATTAAAGACGTTGGCGACAAGAAACGACTAATTCCTGGGCAACTTACAGCTAATGCGATTTGAAATACATGACCACCGAGATGCATCTTCGATAATCCCTAAGAGCTTTCAAGAAGAAATTCTCAACACAATATCTTCCTCTAATCCGAATGAGCCAATAAGCACTCAGAAGATTAGACGTGCTGTCTTAAGCAAGCTGCATGACTGCGGATGGTCAGATGGTGTGCGTATAAATCCGAAGAACTCTAAGATTGATATCACATCAATGCGTGCAGACACCGGGTTGTGTTTTCAGACCGGAAACATGAGTCGCCTGTACGCTGACATTCTAAAACTACAAACGTTGTTTGCAGAGGGAAAGATCACTGCCTCTGTATGCATTGTGCCAAAGAAGGGTTTTGCAAAAAAGCTCGGTGATAACCTTGTGAACTACGAGCGCTTTAAGAAAGAGCTTGCCATATTCTTTAAAACAGTGACTGTACCAATTCTACTCTATGGAATCGAAGAATAAAATTGAACTTGGTTGGACATATCCAAAAAGAAAAAAGTATCTCGATGATATCTCCAAAAAGACAACAGGTAAAACACAGACGGAGTATTTTCAGAATGCTACCCAGGACTTTGCCGTTCACGTTATTCCAATCGATCTACCCAAGTACCGCATTGATAATGGACGAACTTACGCGGCGCAAGCGCAGTATATAGCGTCCAAAAAGTACCCAAAGGATTTCTTTGAGAAAGATCCGGAATCAGAAACTGTGCAACAGGCACAGCATGAGATTCTCAAGGGGATGATCAAAGAGAAAGGTCTACATGATTATTTCAAAACACACGAACAGAGCAACGCAATCATTCTAAGCCACGAAGGATACGTTATTAACGGTAACAGAAGATTGTGTGCATGGCGTGAGCTTTATAGTACGGGGAAGCATCCAAAGTTTAGTCATGTTCGAGCTATCGTTCTACCACCGGCTGATCAGAAAGATATTGATGAGCTAGAGGCACGATTACAAGTGCATCAGGATATTAAGGCCGACTATACGTGGACTTCACGCGCCTTAATGTTAAAGCACAGAAAGACAGCGTACGATTATTCCATCGATCAACTCGCCGACCTTTTTGAAATGAGCAAAGGCGATGTCGAAGAGTTAATGGATATGCTCGCTTATGCAGAGACTTACCTAGAAGATCGAAATAAGGTTGGACAGTATAATCTTGTTGACCGTGCAGAGTATGCATTTCGTCAACTGCATAAGAGACGAAGCAAAATAAAGGAAGAGCCTTACAAGGATGTGTTTGAGCGACTGGCATTCTGCTTAATCGATGCATCTGAGAAGGAAGGGCGTCTTTATCAATCTATCCCTGACCTGGCTGATCACTTAGGAAAGGTTGTTGAGAAGCTCCAAGAGGAATTCAAAATTGAGGCCGTGCCATCATCGGAAGGGGCAGATTTATTAGGTGGTAGCAGCTACGCCCCTATCGCAGGCGTTATTGATTTGCTCAGCGATGAAAAGAACTATGAGCAGGCAACAACTGTGATGATCGATGCAATCGAGTCGGAGAAAGAAAAGGATAAAGAAAAGAAAGAACAGAACTTTGTCCATGCACAAGTAAAGAAAGCAAATACTGCATTACTTGAAGCTATTGCAGCAATAGATAGCAAAACGAAGAAGGAAGGCATTTCTGCGCAGGTAGAATCAATTGAATCCTCAATCAAAAAACTTAAAGACTGGCTTAAGTAACGTAAAGGGATGCGGATTCGAATAGAATATCTTAAAGATACGCGAGAGGCATTAATCTCAACCGATGAAACTGGTAAAGCTTGGTCATCTATAGTACGTGCATGCCAAGATCATTCGGACGTTGACTTTGTTGAAGTTAATGATACCGAAATTCGTCTACCGTGGTGGTCTTTCCTTTTGGCGAAAGAACCCATTGGGTATCATGTATCAAGGAATGGCGTAAAGGTCGAGTTTTCAGAAGAAGCGAAAGCATTCTTACAGGATGCTGCCAAAAAACAGGAATCGTATCGCAAAGCCGAAAAAGCTGAAGCGATAACAGAAGATAAGTTAAAGCAAATTTTAGCCGCTGCCGGATTTAAGCGAAAGCTTACAGATGAACAAACGAGAAACGTTCTGAAGCTTGCATCGTTACCAGCGGGCGCAACATTCTCAGTGCCAGGAGCGGGAAAGACAACAGAGGCACTTGCCTACTATTGTTCTCGCAAATCAGATAACACAAAACTGTTCATTGTTTGCCCGAAAAATGCTTTTGCTGTTTGGGAAGAACAAGTGGCTGAAATTTTCCCAGAAAAGAAATTAAAAGTTATTCGGTTAACAGGTGGAGTTGGAAATATTCCCTTACTGCTAGATGGAAATCCAGATGTAGCATTGATAACCTATCATCAGGTTCCGTATGTCGAAAATGTCATCGCCGGATATTTGTTAACGAACGAAGTGTTCGTCTTTCTTGATGAGAGCCATCGCATGAAGCGCGGTAACAGCGGAGTAATTGGTAGCTCGATTCTTAGCATGTCCCATTTGCCAAATGCAAAATGCATTATGAGTGGAACACCACTGCCGAATGGCCCCGGCGATCTTGTGCCTCAATTCCAATTTTTATATCCTGAGATTCCAGTGGAAGCTGACACAGTGAAGGATCTCATTAAGCCAATCTTCGTTCGTACAACAAAGAAAGAGCTTAAGATACCGGATATAACAAGGTTCGAAACAAGGATTGATTTATCACCGGCGCAGAGAACATTGTATCAGCTACTTTGCTCTGAATTTGCAAGAGAGAATTAGGCTGGCATTTCCGCAGCCGATAGACGGAAATTGCGTTCGCTTGGAAGAAGTGCCTTACGCTTAATTCAGCTTGTTTCTAACCCGGCCTTATTAGCCCGAAAGGTTGACTTCGAACACAAGGATTTGCTACGCGCCATTCTAGAAGAAGGCGATAGTCCAAAGTTATCGTATGTGACACGCAGAGCAAGAGAATTAGCCAAGCAAGGTCATAAAACAATTATTTGGTCAAGCTTTGTACAGAACGTAGAACTTGTAGCAACACGACTGATTGATCTTGGTGCTGACTATATACATGGTGGCGTCGAAGCTGGCGATGAGGAAGAAGAATACACGCGTGAAAGAAAAATAAAGCGTTTTCATGATGATAAAAATGCTTGGGTGCTGGTAGCAAACCCGGCAG
>NZ_DATCSD010000377.1:0-2482 GCF_036568665.1 Ohtaekwangia sp.
GTGGTTTTCGTACTTCAAAGGCGTGGATGGTATCATTCATTGGGACACCATCCAGGAACAAAAAGTAATTGAGACTACTGTACATAGTTTTCGTGTAGGACCATTTCATCTGAATATACCGGCCGAGAGTTATGCTATAACAGAATACTTCAATGGAAGTCCCGTAGTGCCTAACACAACAGCCTCCTATATATTTCTGTTTGTGTTGATAGCAAGCGCTGTAGTATTGCTCACGGTAATTACTACACTGGAAAAATTCTGGTACCTCACAGGTATGGCGCTCTTCATTCTTTTTGTAGTGGGCATGCGCCTGGAAGTATTGGGTATAGCGGGGCAGTTTAATCGTATACCTGTTATTGCTGCGCTGGTGCTATATGGTATACCCGCCTTTTACTTTAATCGCTTTCGCACTTCTACCTCTTTTGTTACACGACTGCTGATATTTATAGGCATCACCATTGTATTGGCGCTGGTGGTAGCATTCCTGTCGCAAGTAGAATTACCGATGTATCATCTTACGCTTACCGGTTATGCTCCGGGGCTTATCATATCGATCATATTTATACTGATGATCGGGCACGAAATACTGGCCGCGTTTATTCGGGTTATCAGTCAGGGATCATCCAAAAGTCTGCGGCACCTTTCCATTATCAGTGTTATATACATGGCCAACATCATCATCACGGCTCTGCATGAGATGGGCACCATTCACTGGAATTTTATTTACATCAATATATACCTGCTGCTTACTATATCTGCAGTGCTGGGTATATGGGGCTATCGCGATCGTGAGGCGATCTATGGCAATACACTTTCGTTCTATCCATTCGGTGCATACTTCTATCTGGCGCTGGGCGCGATTTGCTTTGCTACCACGGGGCAGCTACTGGGCAACGCTAACGATCCTGCTCTGAAGATCATCCGCGATCTTACCATCTTTAGTCATGCAGGCTTTGGCATCATCTTTCTCACCTATATATTCTCGAACTTTATTGTGATGCTCGCGCAAAACATGCCTATCTATAAAGTTCTGTACAAGCCTAATCGCATGCCATACTTTACATACCGGTTTGCCGGGTTGATAGCAGTACTCGCATTTTTATTTGTATCCGATTGGAAAGCGTATGTATACAACGGTATGGCTGGATTTTACAACAGTGCCGGTGATCTTTACTCGTTGCAAGGAAATGAAGTATATACCGAATCGTTTTACGACCAGGGCCGCAGCAACGGCTTCAGCAATCACCGCTCGAATTATGCGTTGGGTGTGATCCGTGGTGCGCGCTTTAACTTCGAGGCAGCGCACGATAATTATCACGCAGCCAATTTCAGAAACCCTTCCGAGTATTCGCTTACCAACGATGGCAACCTGTTTATATGGGAGAATGATATCTTCAATGCGATCGATACCTATAGAAACGGATACAAAAAAATGCCCGAGTCGGGCGCGATTGCCAATAACCTCGGCCTGGCGTATGCCAAAGTACACAACCTCGATTCGGCACTGGTATATTTCAGCGCAGCACGCGAGCAGGCTATATCAAAGAATATAGCGGAGACCAATTTCTTCGCGATGGCTGCAGCCGAACTGATTCCGCTGCAGGCAGATTCTATACTCGGTGTTTTCAGCACCACTTCGCATGCTACTATAGCCAATGCACTGGCACTATCAACACTCTATAACCAGCCGTTGAAGGTAACAACCGATCCGCTGGCAACACCGAAGCTCAACCTGCAGGCAGCGACCTTGCTCAATAACTATATCATTCGTAACGCAAAGACCCTGGATACTACCTTTACCAGCCGTGCGTATGCTATAGCTTCCGATTCAATCAACAGCGATTTTAGTATAGCGCTGAAAGTAGCACTGGCCAATGCATTCTATCACCAGGGAAATGTAGCACGCGCGCTGAGCATTATGGCCGAGCAGATCTATATCGGGCAGGCATACCAGGGAAAGTATAATTATATCATGGGCCTGTGGGCGCTTGAACAGGGAAACCCGGAGCGTGCTTCCGATTACTTTACCTTTGCTGATACTTACGACTATAAAGATGCTAAATTCTACAATGCTATAGCGTTGACAGAAGCTGCGCGTATACCCGAAGCGTTTATTGCCTGGGATACCGTTGCCCACAGTAAAGATGAGAGCGAGCAGCAGATTGCTGCCACCATGAAAAAGATACTGGCCATTCCGGAACAGGAAGCGCTTAAACTCAGCGATGGAGAGAAATACCAGTTCTGCCGTTATCGTATAGGCTTGCGCGATTCGGTATTGTTCGATCGTATCGTAAACACCTTCAGCAACGCAAACTATAAAGCCCAGGCACTGCTCGACCTCAGCAGTAAATATTACCGCAGGGAATTATATACTCCGGCTATACGGTTCTTTAATCGCATAGCAGGGCTGGAGCTGACAGATAAAACCCTATATGAAGACGTACGGCACGCAGAGCTGCGCATGCTGGCATCGCGCAAAGAA
>NZ_DATCSD010000378.1:0-12140 GCF_036568665.1 Ohtaekwangia sp.
GTATTACAGGAAGCCAGTAACACCACCATCAAAACACCATACAATCTATACATAGGGAGACGCGAATCAGATAGCTCGCTGATTCTAAACGTCAAGATATATTCTTATTTTATAATAGCACACAATTTCTTTTTGGTTCAAAGCCTAAGGTTCAAAGTTCAAAGCCGCAGACCTTGAAACGATGAACCCTAAACATCGAACGTTAAGCTTTCAACCCTCCGCTACAGACTTAGCGGCTTACTGCTCTTTCTTCGTCACTTCCATAGGCAGTTCCGCTATGCGCGTCCACTCCTGCAGGGAGCCATCGTAGAGTTTCATCTTATAGCCGAGTATACGGCCGGCCATATATACTACACTGGCTGTTTGGCCGATGAAGCAATAGGCCACCAGTTCTTTATCCTTGTCGGCCACCGGGGTAAAGTACTCCTGGAGTTTAGCGGTGGGCTTGAACATGTTGGCTTCATCGATCATATCCGGGTAAGGTATATTTCGGGCGCCCGGTATATGGCCATCGCGGGGTAGGCCGGTGGGTTCACTGCCATCGTAATACTTTTGCATACGGGCATCCACAATCACCTGGTTACTGGCCTGCATGGCTTTTTGCACATATACTTTATCCACCAGGAGGTCAGCCAGCTTTGCCTTAAAATTACCGCGCTTGGCAACGGTAACTTTATCCGTCACGGGATTACCTTCTTTCTTCCAGGCATCGAGTCCGCCATTGAGCCAGAACACGCGTCCCTTCAGACCGAGATCCTCGAGTGTCAGAAACATTCGTGCTGCTACACTTACCTCGTTGCGTACATGGCATAGCACGACACGCGAGTTGCCGGATATACCCATCTTCTGCAACAACTCGGTGGCGGCAGCCGGATCGGGTGCATTGAAACTTCCTTCCGGTGAATCAGGCGCAAGCCATCCTGGCCACAGAAATTGTGAGCCCGCTATATGTTCTTTCTCATAATCAAGTTTGAGATAGCCTATCTGAAGTATAACAAGGTCCGGATCGTTTATATGTTCTTTCAGCCATCCGGCTGTTACCAGGATTGATTCCTGTGCCCGTGCAGCGATAGCGATCGTAATCAACACGGCAAAAAATATAAGTTTCTTCATGATGGAATTGAGTTTTATGATTTGGCTATATTTGTCATATTCAGGGTTGACTGTCGAATTATTTACCAATTTATAACAGTACAACAAGGCGGTTATTATAATGGCCTGAAATGTCCCATCTTTGACTGGTATACCCCATGCGAACACAACAGACTATATGTTTTCTTTTATTGCCCAAGGTTCACCTCATGGATCTTTCCGGACCGGCACAGGTATTTTATGAAGCTTCTAACCTGGGTCCTGCCAGGTATACACTCACCTACTGCAGTACACAACGTTCAGTTCTCTCTGAACAAGGACTGTTGTTTAGCCAGTTAACGCTGCCACAGGAAGTTACGCTGAAACCCGGAGATATCATTGTAATACCCGGTATAGATTTCAAGTCGTTTACTATGGGAGAGTTCAGCAGTTTTATAAAAACCATACGCCCGTGGCTTAAAAGAAATATGGAAGAAGGTATACAGCTCGCCACCATTTGCAGCGGATCGCTTATACTGGCGGAAGCCGGACTTCTGGATGGACGCAGGTGTACCACGCACTGGAAATGTATAGACTATATGCAGCAACGTTACCCCAACGTGCAGGTACTCAGCGACCGGCTCTATGTGGAAGACGGCCCTATATATACCAGTGCCGGCATGACTTCGGGGATTGATATGGCACTGGGTATATTAGAGCGCCATCATGGCCCGATGGTGCCGGCACGCGTAGCCCGAGAGATGGTAGTATATGCGCGAAGAAATGATACCGACACACAAGACAGTATTTATCTTGACTATCGCACGCACTTTAATCCGGCCATTCATCGCGTGCAAGACTATATTGTATCGAACCCCTCCAAGAACCCAACGCTGGATGAGCTGGCATCCGTAGGTAATACCAGTACACGTAACCTGACGCGTGCCTTTCGTAAAGCTACCGGCCATACTATTATAGAATATAAAAACACGGTGAAGATTGCGCTGGCCAAAACGCTTGTTCACAATGCTGATTATACGCTGGATAAAGTGGCCAGCCTGTGCGGCTTTGAGAGTGTGCGGCATTTCAGGCGCGTGTGGAGTAAACATAACGAGAACTCTCCGGGGGTATTCAAGCGGGAGAAGGTATAAATATACTTTGCCGCAGCGACCGCTACTGAACACCAATGATCGCAGTAGAACACTACAAAAAACGAATTGTGTCGATTCAGACGAATATAGCCCCATCCCTGAACTGGTCTGATCTTTGGAAAGATGTGGCTTTGTGCCGTAAACGGATAATCTATGATTTTTAATTACCTCAAGGTAGCGTGTCGCTATCTTTTCAAGAACAAGGTATATTCCCTCATTAACCTTATCGGACTTGCTACCGGGATCGCTGTCAGTGTTCTCATCCTGTTGTTTGTTTCGCACGAAATGAACTACGATAAATTTCACGCAAACGAATCGCGCATCTTTCGGATGATGGGTCGCTTTACGTGGGGCACGCAGCAGGTGCAGGTGATGGCTATGTCGCCACTGTTAGGCCCGGTGTTGAAAGCCAATCAACCCAAAGTAGAAAATTATGTACGAGTTCGTGAACCCGGACGTGTTACTATACAGGGCGATCCGCAGCATCGCTTCTTCGAGAATGGTTTTATATTTACCGATACTTCTTTCTTCAGCGTATTTTCATTCGAGGTATTGCAGGGAAATACATCTTCCCTCGCTATACCGGGACAGGTATTTATTACCGAGAAAACGGCGCAAAAATATTTCGGTCACACGCAGGTGATCGGCAAAACACTACGCTATAATCACCAGTACGATCTTACCGTTGCCGGAGTTGTAAAAGAAGCTCCTTCCAACTCCTCTATACAGTTTGATTTTATCGGATCATTTGAAAGTCTTTCGCAGATCGAAAGCGAAAAGGATAATTACTTCAACGACAAGCCGGGCCTGGGCGCCTATACCACCTACTTGCTTCTGGAAAGTGCCGAAGTAAAAGATGCTGTAGAGAAATCTATACCGGGCATCGTACAGGCCACTGCGGATGAACACTACTTACTGGAACTGCAATCGTCCACACACCTGAACAATAACTTTGGCGACAGCTCCAACACGCGGAACATCTATATTTTCTCCTGCATCGCGGTTATTATACTCTTGCTCGCGCTGGTTAACTATATGAACCTTACTACTGCGCGCGCCTCTGTTCGCGCCAAGGAAGTAGGTGTACGCAAAGTTACCGGGGCAGGAAGATTATCGCTCTCCATGCAATTCTATATAGAGTCGGCTATACTTACCCTCGGAGCATTTATACTGGCACTGGTTATGGTAGAACTATGTATACCTCTGCTTCGCGATACCTTGCAACAACGACTTGATCACGCTTTCATAGTCAGTCCGTTGTTTATAGGAATCCTCTTTTCGCTGTTGTGCCTGTGTATATTTATCTCCGGAAGTTATCCGTCTCTGGTACTCTCCCGCTTTAAACCGGTGGATGTACTGAAAGGAAAAACATCAAAGGGCTATGACCGCAGCGCGTGGATACGAAAAGGATTTACCACCTTTCAATTTGCCGTATCGATGGGATTGATCATCTGTACACTGGTGGTAAATGATCAACTGACATTCCTGCGTAATCAAAAGCTGGGCTTGAATAAAGAGCAGGTAATGGTTATGCAACTCGCGCCTGATGCCGCGGCCGCCTATATACCTTTAAAGAATGCCTTGCGCCAGATGAGTGGTGTGGTAAATGTAGCTACGGCCACGATCTCGCTCTATCATGGCGGACACGGTATGTACTATACCAAAACACCTATGACACATGAAGATGTGGCCATCAACGTTATCTCGGCTGATGAGAAATTTCCGGAAACACTGGGACTCTCATGGATCGAACGACCACAGGATACAACAGCATCAGGCAAGTATATCATTAACGAATCTGCCATTGAAAAACTGAAGATCGATGGCAATCCGCTCGGGTTGAAACTTGCGCTGGGGAACCAGGAATCCGAGATCGCAGGCGTTGTTCATGATTTCAACTATACTTCGTTGCACAGCACGATCCAGGGATTGGTGATCAATATAAAACCGGATACATCGCGACAAATTATAGCGGGTGGTGCATCGCTTTACATTCGCCTTGATCCTGCTGCGGGTGTTCGTGAACAAGTTGCCGCTATACGTGCCACGGTGGAGAAATATCAACCCGATGTTCCGTTTGAATTTTATTTTCTCGATGATGCTTTCAACAAACTCTATAGTGCAGAAGACAGGCTCGCCAGTTTGTTTGAAGTATTCACTATTATCGGTATAGGTATTGCGTGTCTGGGTTTATTCGGCCTGGTAACATTTGCCGTGGAGCGAAGAGTAAAGGAAATGGGTATACGCAAAGTACTGGGAGCTTCGCCCCTGCAGATCGCATATTTACTCTCGAATGAATTTACCATGTTATTCCTTGCCAGTATAGTATTGGCCGGCCCTATAGCGTGGTGGTCGATGGAACAATGGCTGTCTAAATTCCCGTATCGCATCTCCATCTCATACGGTATTATTATAATGGCCGCGCTTGCCACATTTATAGTTGCCTGGCTTACCATCAGCACCAAAGCGTTACGTGCATCGCGCATCAATCCGGTAGAGTCGTTAAGAAGTGAATAATTACTCTTCTCTATACTGTATAAATGAAAGAAGCCCCGGAGGGAAATCCGGGGCTATCGCGTACAACCAGAGAGGGTCAGCCAAGGGGTGTACGCGGTGGATCAGGTATTGCGCTATAAAGTTGTTATACCGGCTATTGAAAAGCAATGGGTGTTTAACGGAAGCACACCGTTAAATAACGGTATAATCTATGGCGTTAGAAGATTGAAACTCCGTATGATTCCTGGAATGCCGCCCGTGCATACGCATACGATGCGTACCCGAAACCCTTATCGCCCCATTCGGAAGTTCCCCAGCTATTGCGCACTATAAAATACTTTTTGGTATAGCCTACTATAGCCACTGCATGACCACCATAATGTTGCGTGGTATATTTGGCCAGATTCCCTTTTGTTTTCTTTGCATTATACCAGGTGTCATCTACATCCAGTGCGGTAAAAACAGGGCCATTCGAGGCTAACCATTTCTTCCAGTTCTCCAAAGGATCGCCTGTTTGTAAATTATAGTATGACCGAATCTTATAGGCAGAGGCCTTTGAATAGAATACATCTTCGTCATCCTGCGTTAATTTTCCATTGGCAAACGAAAGGTCATCGTCTTCTACACAGCCAAACTTCCGCGTTACATCCAACGCTGACTTCAACGATGTGCCGGCTTCTTCAATGAATGTTGTAGGGCGCGAGGTAAATTCATCTTCTTCCTTCGAGGCCATCCAGATAAATCTCACGGAGAGTAATTTATTCTTCGGAAGTTTACCGGCATTGACAAAGTGCCATCGCAATACAGAGTCCGCCAATGCCCAACCGACACAGGAGCCGGTAGAGCCCTGATCATTGATCTTCCACCAGTCTTCGCGCAGATCAATACTGGCGGGAAGTTTTGCAGCTTTAAAAACATTGGAGTTCATAGCGGTGGCGATGTTCCAATCCTTGTATACATCGATGGATGGAACGATGTTGAGCACCCGCTTTGCATGTGGGTTCTTTTTTGCAGTCATACTATACGTGGTTAGATTTATAGAGTAAAAACAAAGAAGCCCATCATCATTCCTGGTTGGAATGTGATGGGCTCCTGAACGAATATACTTCTTTTTCCTGATGTTTAAAATATACCGATACTATTCTACAGGCACCGACTTGTATATATACCAGCTCTTATGCTATACCGTTGCCACGCATTATCGTGCCGAGCACGTTGCGGGCGCGGAGCTGACCCTGCGTCATCCAGCCTGCCATAGCCTGCCGGTTGAAGCGAAGACCGGTAGGATTTTCCGGATCGAGATCTGCGGTTGGTTCCACGATATGAAATATTTTACCGCTGGCACTGCAATAGTCGTTTAATACTTTCATATCATTCTCGCGCACATCCTGTATAAATATACTGATAGCCCGAAGTATGGTGTTCAGTATATCGGTATACGGACGAGCAACCGGAAAAAGTATACCGGGATTATTGCTCATCACAAAGATCTCATCCGGGGCCAGGTCCACTACTACCCTCGTAGGAATCACCTCGCGATTTCCACCATCTACAAATTGCTCCTGCCCAATGGTAACTGGCGGAAGAAAACCTGCCTGCGAACTGCTGGCCAGTAAGGCGAGCACCATCTCATCGCGGTTCTTTACCTGGTATACTTTATAGGTACCGCTTGCCGGAGCAGGCAATACTTTATTGCTGAATACCGTAGGTATACCCGTTTGTAAACTGATAGCCGTGAGACACAACGTAGTGGCTGTAGGCTGCATTAGGGCGTTGAATACTTCGGGGGTGATATGTTTGCTGATCAAATCGCGCAGTGGTTCTGTATCAAACAGAAATGGTTTATCACCTAACAGGTTGTTTACAATATTTTGCTTCGTAATGATGCTGTCGTTATCTACGTTGGTATACTCGTCACGCAGAATATCCAAACGACCAACTGCCACGAGGGCAGCGATAAGAGAACCTGTACTGGTGCCGCTGATGATATCAAAGTGACTGATACCGATAGAAGCCATGTGTGTAAGCGCACCAATGGTAAAAGCTCCCTTCGCTCCCCCACCGCTGGTAATTAAAGCAAACCTCGACATATAGTATCTTTATTATTTACTCTTCTGAAAGCGATAAAATAAACCTATCAGTAACTGCGAACTGCGCACTTCGCTCTGCCGCTGGTATAACAACTGTGCCCCAAACTTATAGAGCTCTAAACCAACACCGCCCCCTACAATATAGAGGTCCCCTATATTTCCATCGGCAATGAGTTTAAGGTTGCCAATGCTGGTCAGTTTATTACCAATATCTTTTAAACGAAACTCAACGCGCGGGTTCGCCAGCAGGTATGCCTTGGTATCCTGGTAATATATACTAGGCCCGGCCATCACCCGCCATCTTCCCCCGGAAGCACGGCCGCGTTTACCGAATGTATAAGACAACAATAATCGCCCGGCAAATGAATAGGCTTCGGTAGATTTACCCACATCGGCCACACCCTGGTTAATATCAAAATGGAGGCCTGCACCTTTGGCAAATTCCGGTGATGTAAAATCGTTCGACAGAAATACAGTAGTAAGATAGGCATACCAGCTTGCACTGTTCTCGTCATCCGGATCGGGAGCCACGTCTATAAATCGCTGGCTGAAACAATCGAGCAAAGTTCTGTCGCTGCCACTGGCCTTTTGAAGTTTATGAATAATCGTACGAATCTGCGTGTAGCCCTCCCGATGCAACCGGCGGTATCTCTCCAGCGAAGCCTTGCGATCATCTATACTGGCCGGAAGCGTTTCAAAATCGTTGAGAAGTTGCTTGAGGGATACGATATACCCATCAATCTCCTCCCTGCAGCCTGCACGATCGCAACAGGCCGTTTGTGCATACACACGGCCTGTACAAAGTATACCGGCAAGCAATACCGGTATATAGAGTATCCGAACGATTTTCATAGCCGAAAGAATCAAAATTACCGTAACGTATATCTTCAGACGGTAGCAGTATATATCACCGAATTCTACTCCAGCGTCATACAGGTTTTGAATTTCTCCAGGGTGAGCGGCTTGTCTATAATTCCCTGGAAACCGTCCTGCTTCAGCTTGTCATGCTCTTTCGAATCAATGTAGTTGGTCAGTAAGAAAGCTTTGAACACGGGGCCTTTAATGGCGATGAGATCTCTCAGCAGTTGATTACCGAGCTTTCCTTTGTTGAGGTAATAATCAATCAGCACAACGTCAAAATGATTTTCTTTTGCCCAGTGCAGTGCCTGCTCGTGCGAGGTTATACCCGTTATATCATACTCGAGGCTTAGCAGGCGTTGGGCAATAAATACATCCAATTCTTCATCATCGATCAGCAGGATTTTCATAGGTCAGGAGCGACAATTTCTGTCGGCAGGTTTTGAATAGGTTTTATGAAACAACGATCGAAAATAAAAGAACTTTTGGAATCTGATTTTTTAGGCATAGTACATTTTTACCATCTTACTGGATATAATTTACTATGTTCTGATGAGAAAATAAAATGAAATATATAGCCATGCGGTCGTGTGCCTTACCGGGTCTTGTACGACACAAACAGATTTATCCACGCGGCTCTTGACAGACGGAAGTTTAACGGAAGGATAACGATAGAACCGAGGATCATATATATAACATAAGTCCAGGTGCCGGGGTCCCATGTATAGCGAAGCACGAAATATACCAGCACAAACACAGCAACCTGTATGGCATAGCTGAAATACATGGCACCGAAATAATAAGATGGCTCCTGTATAAAATCAAAACCACACACGGGACAATTCTTGTTCATATCCGCAAACTTCGGACTCCACACCGGGTGGGTAAACATGTTTCCTTCGTGGCAGCTTGGACATTTCTGATAGAGCACGCTATAGAGTTTTTCACCTTTCCTGATCATGGCTTTTAGCATTTAGTTCGTACTCAAAAAACGCTTCTGCCTCGTGAAAAGTTAGTGCACAAATTATCGTTTCTATAGCACTATTTATGGATTTGCTCCCGGAACTGCTCGGGGGTAACTCCCGCATGTTTGCGAAAGAACCGGATGAAATACGAGGCCTCCGAAAAGTTCAGTTTATCAGACACCTGGCTTACTGTGAGATCGGAGTGTGCGAAGTAACGTTTGGCTTCCAACATAACCCGTTCCTGGATGAGGTCGCCCAGTGTTTTACCCAGGAGTTGTTTGCAAAGTGAATTGAGATACGAAGAGGAAAGATTCATTAATGCCGCATATTCGTTCGGCTGCTTTAGCTTTATAAAGTTTTGATCGATGAGCTCTTCGAGTTTGCGTAGCCGTATCGTTGTAGCATGCGAAGCTTCTGTTCTCACCTCTGCCTGATAATGCCGTGCAAGTTTTAGCAGCACTACATCGAGATAACTTCGGATCAATGACAGGAAGGGTTCGCCGGAAGAATTATACTCCCGTAACATTTCACGAATGGTGAAATCGATCATCGCGTCCTGCCCTGCTTTCAATTGTATATAGGGATGCGGATTTACCGAACGAAAGAACGGAAACTCCAGCAGATGCTTTTCATCTTTACCCAGCTGGTAAAACTCCGGCACAAAGAAGAATATAAAACCATCCGTACCGGGCTTTAGCTTCCACGAATGTACTTGTCCCGGAGTCATTACAAAGAAGCTGCCGGGCTTTACCGGGTAGGTTACAAAATCAATGGTATGTTCACCACCGCCTTTGGTAATATATAGCACGAGGTAAAAATCATGGCGGTGCGGGCGGCTCACCATTTCGTGCTTTTGCAAATGCACCTGCAACGTTTCAATATAAAATGCAAGCTGCCCTGCCTTTGTACTAAACGTATCCAGACAGTATACCGGTGTTCCTGATTTTACTTTTGCATTTATACCGCGTGCCATGAACAGAACCTCGTTGCATAGTTCTTCTGTCCGCAGCACATTTGCAACAGATCAGGCAAAAATCATTTGGTGCCTGAATTTTTCCAAACGGCTACTACTTCTTCATTGCCCTGTAGTTCTGCATGCTGCAAGGCTGTTTTACCGGTGTTATCCACCAGTTGTGTATTGGCGCCTGCCTGCAATAAAAGCTTTACAATAGAAGCGTGTCCGAAGGTAGCCGCGAAGATCAAGGCAGAGGCTCCGTTATAGTTTACTGTATTCACATCGGTGTGATTAGCCAGCAACAGTTCGGCCATATCCGTATAGCCGCGAAAGCAAACACCCATCAGCGCAGTGTTACCCATGCGATCCTGTGCATCGGGATTAGCATGCGCATGGAGGAGAAATGCAGCGGCTTCTGCCTGGTGATTATATACAGCTATGATCAGCGGAGTTGATCCGCGTCCGTCCGTAGTATCGGGAGAAACACCTTGCTGCAGGTATAATTTTAATTGTTGTACATCATTGTTTCGCGCGGCCGAAAAGATGTCCTGCGCACCGGCTACTATGCAGGTACACAACAGGAGCAACGTTAGCTTTAATATTTTCATTTGATCAGATATAGTTATTGACTTTATAAAGAAAGTTGTTGTGAAGCGTTCACCTCACAACAACTGTATAAACCATTATGGTTTGAACATTTTTTCTACTTCTTCGCGTGTCAGCTTCAGTGCCGCTGCAAGGCGCTTGCCATAGTCGGCATCAGCCATATAGAAATAGCCAACCATTTTACGCACGACATCTTTGTTCTGAACCTGTGCCAGATCACCACTCAGATTTTTAATCAGGTTGGCTTTATCTTTTTCTGAAAGACTTCTGTAAAATTCACCTGCCTGTTTAAAATCGTTTGGCTTGGATATTTTCTGCTGTACTACCGAAACATTACCATACGTGCTTTGTGAATATTTATACTGGCTGTCGTCTGCCAGGTTACTGCCGGTAACAGATGGCTGATAGTTTACTTCCGAATTTTTCTGACGATTGCTATAGGCACCATCCTGGTTGTTGCTTGCAACGGCAACCTTAGGCGCATTTACCGGTATCTGCTGAAAATTACCACCTATGCGATGACGCTGTGTATCAAAGTATGAGAACAGACGACCTTGCAAGAGTTTATCTTCCGATGGCTCGATGCCGGGTACCAGTGTACCCGGAGCAAAAGCAGATTGCTCCACTTCTTCGAAGTAATTGCCGGGTACGCGATTCAAAATCATCTTTCCTATCAGTACCGGTTTGGCAATTTGTTCCGGCCATATCTTGGTGGGATCAAGCGCATTGAAATCCAGCTTTTCAAAATCAGCCGCCTTCATCATTTGCACATATAGCTCCCACGAAGGATAATTACCTTTCCTGATGTTCTCGTATAGGTCAACTGTTGCATGTTGAAAATCCTGTGACTGTACTTTCGAAGCTTCTTCGGCTGTCAGGTTACGCACACCTTGCAAGCTCTTCCAGGTGTATTTTACATAGGTTACTTCGCCTTTCTCATTTATCCATTTAAAAGCGTGCACTCCGGATCCATCCATCTCACGATAGTTAGCCGGTATACCATAATCCGAATATACGCGGGTGAGCATGTGTGTTCCTTCCGGTATATGCGAGAAGAAATCAAATACACGGTTAGGGTCTTGTTTGTTGTAAACAGGCGAAGGCTTGAAAGCATGCACCATGTCCGGAAACTTCATCGCATCGCGGATAAAGAATACCGGCAGGTTGTTCCCCACCAGGTCATAGTTACCTTCGTCCGTATAAAACTTGGTCGCAAAGCCGCGCGGGTCGCGCAATGTTTCGGGTGAGCCTGAGCTGTGCACTACCGTTGAGAAGCGTACGAACACCGGAGTCTTCTTACCTCTTTCATTCAGGAAAGATGCTTTCGTGAAGGCAGAGAAATTATCGGCTGCTATAAATTCACCATGTGCTCCGGCACCGCGCGCGTGCACTACACGCTCCGGAATGCGCTCGCGATCGAAAGCCGCCAGCTTCTCTACCAGGTGTATATCTTCGAGTAATGTAGGTCCATTCTGCCCAACTGTCTTTGAATTTTGATTGTCGCCCACCGGAGCTCCGGTGTTGGTAGTTAGATGCTGCTGCGCAAAAGCTCCGGCTGCCAACAGTAAACCTCCTGCTGCCAGGAGAATTTTCTTTCTCATAAGGATTGATTAAGGATTAATTTTTTACAGCATCAAAAATGAGAAAGCAAGCACCACTCAATCAAAGTGATTTTGTTTATCGCGCGATAGGCAAATTCTATAAAAGAGGTTAAAAGATATAGTTTAACAGAGCAGATACCTACTTTTAAGGTAGCATTTTCTATGAGATATAGATTGAATGGAGATGCAACCTGGGGGACGAATTAGCGTGCGGTTTTAAAATCCAATGGCACAGAGAACTCAAAGAAGACACAAAGTTGCTCAAAGGGAATCTTGATAGAGAAGTAATTGATTCACTGTACAGAGAATCAATTTACATAAAAAACATTAACAGATATAGTATACAC
>NZ_DATCSD010000379.1:0-32248 GCF_036568665.1 Ohtaekwangia sp.
ACCTAAATTTATGGCAACCGTATCCGATCTGAGTAAAGGAAACTTCATGCGCTACAACGGTGAAGTAGTGCAGGTGGAAGAATTACAACACCGCACTCCTGGAAACCTGCGTGCATTTTACCAAATCAAAATGCGTAACGTCAGGAATGGCAAAGTAGCGGAGAACCGTTTTCGTCCTGGCGATGAAGTGGAAATCCTGCGGGTTGAAACCAAAGAATATCAATATCTCTATGCAGATGGCGACAGCCTGGTATGCATGGACAACGAAACGTTTGATCAGATATACCTTGATAAAGCTTTACTGGGCGAATCGGTAAACTATATCAAAGAAGGTGTAACGCTGCTGATCGCGTTTGAGAACGGAGAGAGTGCTATTACAGCAGAAGCTCCTTCGCATGTAGTGATGGAGATCCAATATACCGAACCCGGTGTACAAGGCGATACTGCCACTCGCACATTGAAAGCTGCAACATTAGAAAACGGAGTGGAAGTACGCGTACCGCTTTTCGTAAATACCGGTGATAAAATTAAAATCGATACGCGCACTGGTGACTATATCGAACGTGTAAAATAAACGAAGGATCATGAGCAAAATCCCAGCATCCAAAGCATCCGCTAAAAAAGAAACCAAACCTTCAAAACCTGCGGCTGAAACAGGATCATCAACCCAAGCTGAAATGAAAACATCCGAAATCCGAGACCTCATCGATTTCATCTCCAAGTCAGGTTTGAACGAGGTGGACATCGAGACAAAAGAGCTGAAGCTTCACGTAAAGCGCGAGCCTGATCAGAAAGTATTCAAGTCAAGCCCGGTAATTACTCCGGTAGCAGCAACAGCTCCTGTAGCACAGGCAACTCCTATAGCACAAACACCTGTAGCAGCGGCTCAACCAAAAGCTGCAGCTGCAGAAGCAGCACCTGCTTCCGGTAAAAAGACAGTAGAGATCAAATCACCGATGATCGGTACATTCTATCGCTCTGCTAATCCGGACACACCTGCATTTGTTTCCGTTGGCGATAAAGTTACCAAAGGACAAACCGTATGTATCATTGAAGCGATGAAGCTCTTCAATGAGATCGAATCGGAAGTATCCGGTACGGTTATCAAAGCAATGGTAGAAAACTCTTCTCCGGTAGAATACGATCAGGTACTGTTTGTAGTAGAGCCTGATTAATTGAATCAAAGACATAGTAAGGTTCAAGGTCTGAGGTTGCTGCATATATACTTTGCACAGCCCTATACCTTGAACCTTAAACTTTCAACATTGAACGAGATAAGCTTATGTTTAAGAAAATACTTATAGCGAACCGTGGTGAAATCGCTTTGCGCGTTATCCGTACCTGCAAAGAGATGGACATCAAAACTGTAGCTGTATACTCCACTGCGGATCGCGAAAGCCTTCACGTACGTTTTGCTGATGAAGCCGTATGTATCGGTGATGCACCCAGTAAAGATTCTTACCTCAATATACCGCGTATCATTTCGGCAGCCGAAATTACCAACGCAGACGCTATACATCCGGGCTACGGATTTCTATCGGAGCGTGCTGAGTTCTCGGCTATATGCCACGAGTACGGTATAAAATTTATCGGCCCCACGCCTGCCATGATCAACGCTATGGGCGACAAGTCTACAGCAAAAGATACCATGAAGAAAGCAGGTGTGCCTACTATACCCGGCTCTGACGGATTGCTTTCTTCGATTGAAGAAGGTATAAGCCTGGCAAAAGATATAGGCTACCCGGTAATTGTAAAAGCAACTGCCGGTGGTGGTGGTAAAGGTATGCGCATCATTAACGATGAATCGGAATTCAAGAAAGCATGGGATGATGCCAAGCGTGAAGCCGGTGCTGCCTTTGGTAACGATGGACTATACCTGGAAAAATTCGTAGAAGAACCTCGTCACATCGAGATACAGGTAATGGGCGATCAGTATGGTAAAGTATGTCACTTATCAGAACGCGATTGCTCTATACAACGCAGACACCAGAAACTGGTAGAAGAAACTCCTTCTCCTATAGTTAGTCAGGAGTTGCGCGAGCGTATGGGTGAAGCTGCTATTAAAGGAGCGAAAGCTATAAATTACGAAGGTGCCGGCACGATCGAGTTCCTCGTAGACAAGCATGGCAATTTCTACTTTATGGAGATGAACACACGTATCCAGGTAGAGCACCCGATTACCGAAGAAGTTACTGACTACGATCTGATCAAAGAACAGATCAAGTCTGCAGCCGGTGTACCAATCTCCGGAACAAATTATTTCCCAAACCTGTATGCGATGGAATGCCGCATCAACGCAGAAGATCCTGCGAATGGTTTCCGTCCTTCACCCGGTAAAATTCTGAACCTTCATTTACCCGGAGGTCATGGTGTACGTGTAGATAGCCACGTATATGCAGGATATACTATACCTCCTAACTACGATAGTATGATTGCCAAGCTGATTGTAAGCGGCCAGTCACGCGAAGAAGTTATTACGAGAATGAAACGTGCCTTGAGCGAGTTTGTGATTGAAGGTATAAAAACAACTATACCTTTCCACCTGGCGCTGATGGATAACCCTACATTCCGTTCCGGTAAATTTACCACGAAGTTCCTGGAGACTTCATTTGATTTCTCGGTGATCAAATAAGCGATGCACCATGCATCTCGTGCATACACGCGAGAAAATTTTTCTCCCCTGTCGCGCGGGATTCGAAAACGATGTACAACGAGTGCGACTACCACTCACATAATCTAATAGCAAAGGATACCATTTTCGGTATCCTTTTTTGCTTTTTGGATAACTTACTATCTGAATAACTCTTAAACCTTAACTTCGATAACCTTGAAAAGACGAGACTTCGTTCAACTCGCTGGGTTAGGTATAGGCGGGATGCTGTTACCTTTCCCTACCTTGGGTAATCCGGTTCCGGTAGAGGCATTGTTGGATTCTCCCCTGGATACATCGCAGAAAAAACAACTGGCAGATGTAGCGCTGAACACAGCCAAAGGAGCGGGTGCAACCTATGCTGATATCCGTATAGGCCGGAACCTCAATCAATTTATTATGACACGCGAAAACAAGGTGCAGAACCTCGTCAACACCGAATCGTTTGGTGCTGGTATACGCGTGATCGCCAATGGTACCTGGGGATTTGCAGCAACTAATACTGTTACTGCCGATGGCATCAAGAAAGCAACACTGCAGGCAGTGGCTATCGCGAAGGCCAACTCTAAATTTCAGAAAGAGCCGGTAAAGCTCGCTCCGGTAAAAGGTTATGGCGAAACCACCTGGAAAACGCCTATACAGAAAAATGCATTCGAAGTTCCGGTATCAGAAAAAACAGATTTACTCTTAAAGGCAAACGCAACGGCACTACAGAACGGTGCCAGCTTTGTTAACTCCAACCTGTTCCAGATCAACGAGCAAAAATACTTTGCTTCTACAGAAGGCTCCTATATCGATCAGGATATACATCGTATATGGCCAACCTTTACTGTATCGGTTGTAGATCGTGCATCAGGTAAATTTAAAACACGCGATGCGTTGAGTGCACCGATGGGCCTCGGCTATGAGTATATGATACCAAAGGCTGAAGATAAAGTAAAAGGTATAGGAGGCACTATGCTATATCGTAACAGCTACGATATGGTGGAAGATGCCGGTATAGCAGCGAAGCAGGCGAAAGAGATGATCACTTCCGCTAAGTCCGTAGAGCCGGGTAAATATGACCTGGTGCTTGAACCGAATCACCTCGGCCTTACGATACACGAATCGGTTGGTCACCCGACAGAACTCGATCGGATACTCGGTTATGAAGCAAACTATGCCGGAACAAGTTTTGCCACACTGGACAAACTGAAGTCGGGCACATTCAAATACGGAAGCAACCTCGTAAACATCTTTGCCGATAAAACACAACCGGGCTCACTCGGTGCTGTAGGCTACGATGACGAAGGCGTTCAAACCAAACGCTGGGACATTATTAAAGAAGGTGTCTTTGTTAACGTACAGGCTATACGCGATCAGGCTCATATACTCGGCCAGAACGAATCGCACGGCTGCTGCTATGCGCAGAGCTGGAGCGATGTACAGTTCCAACGCATGCCAAACGTATCATTAGCTCCGGGTAAAACACCGTATAGTCCGGAACAAATGATAAAAGATGTAGAGAAAGGTATATATATAGCGGGGCGTGGTTCCTTCTCCATCGATCAGCAGCGCTATAATTTCCAATTCGGAGGCACTGTATTCTACGAGATCAAGAACGGCCAGATAGCGGGCATGCTCAATGATGTAGCATATCAATCCAATACACAAGAATTTTGGAATAGCTGTGCGAAGATCTGTGATGAAAAAGATTACAGGCTCTTCGGATCTTTCTTCGATGGCAAAGGACAGCCCTCACAAGTGAGCGCAGTATCGCACGGCAGTGCCACTACACGCTTCAATGGTGTGAACGTTATTAATACAGGCAGAACCATCTAACCAAACCTATAAGCCAATGAAGCGAAGAGACTTTATGCAGTTAGCCGGAATGGGTGCAGGCGCTATGCTCCTCCCGATGTCCGCCTTCTCCAATCCGGTGGACCCGGCCCGCATGCTGGAGCCCATCATGGATGCCAGGCAGAAAAAACAACTCGCAGATGTAGCCTTAAATACGGCTAAATCACTGGGCGCAACCTATGCCGATGTTCGTATAGGAAGATACCTCAACCAGTTTGTTATTACGCGCGAGAAGAAAGTACAGAACATCGTAAACACCGAATCGTTTGGTGTAGGTATACGGGTAATTGTAAACGGAACCTGGGGCTTTGCTGCCAGCAACAACGTTACACCCGATGGCATGAAGAAAACAGCCGAGCGTGCTGCTATCATTGCCAAAGCCAATTCCAAATTTCAGAAAGAACCGGTAAAGCTCGCTCCTGCACAATCGTATGGAGAAGTGAGCTGGAAAACTCCGATCAAGAAAAATGGTTTTGAAGTACCGGTAAAAGACAAAGTAGATTTACTTATGAACGCGAATGCAAAAGCCCTTGAAAAGGGGGCAAGCTTCGTGAACAGCCTCATGTTTCTGGTGAACGAACAGAAATACTTTGCTTCTACCGAAGGCTCCTATATAGACCAGGATATACATCGTACATGGCCTAGCTTTACGGTAACCATGATCGATCGCGCATCGGGCCAGTTCAAGAATCGCGCGGCCTTCAGCGCACCCGTTGGTATGGGCTATGAATATCTGGATGCACGCCCCGAAGACAAGATCGAAGGTCCCGGTGGAATTATACTCTATAACAAATCGTACGATATAGTAGAAGATGCTGGTATGGCTGCCGAACAAGCCAAGCAGATCATCTCCGCTAAATCCGTAGAGCCGGGTAAATATGATCTTGTACTCGAACCATCACACCTGTGGCTCACCATTCACGAATCGGTTGGTCACCCTACAGAGCTGGATCGTGTACTCGGTTATGAAGCAAACTTTGCCGGCACAAGCTATCTCACATTGGATAAGTGGAAGTCGGGCAAATTCAACGCAGGCAGCAAGGTGGTAAACTTCGTAGCCGATAAAACACAACCCGGATCACTCGGTGCAGTAGCATACGATGATGAAGGCGTAAAATGTAAATCGTGGGATATCATTAAAGATGGTGTACTGGTTAACTACCAGGCTATACGCGACCAGGTAAATATCATCGATCAGAAAGAATCGCATGGATGCTGCTACTCGCAGAGCTGGAATGATGTACAGTTCCAGCGTATGGCCAACATATCGCTGCAGCCCGGCAAGGAGCAGGTAACACCACAGCAGATGATCGCCAATGTTGAGAAAGGTATATATATCGTGAAAGACGGTTCCTTCTCCATCGATCAGCAACGCTATAACTTCCAGTTCGGAGGCGTGTTGTTCTTCGAGATCAAGAATGGAAAGATCGCGGGTATGCTGAAAGATGTAGCCTACCAGGCAAACTCACAGGAGTTCTGGAACTCGTGCGTGCAGATATGCGATGAACGCGACTATAGATTGAACGGAGCCTTTAACGATGGTAAAGGACAACCGAGCCAATCCAATGCCGTGTCGCATGGCTCTGCTACATCACGCTTCAATGGTATAAACGTGATCAACACCGGGCGTACTATATAAGTATGTCGTCCCCAAAAATCATTTGAAACCTAAACTAAATTTGTAAATACATGGCCATCCTTTCAAAAGAAGAAGCTAAGAAGATACTGGAGAAGGTGATCAGTTTCTCCAAAGCAGATGGTTGCTCCGTGAGCCTCAATGGCAACGACCGCGGCAACATCCGCTATGCACGCAACAGTGTTTCCACTTCCGGTGAAGACAGCAACATTGTATTGGCAGTGCAATCATACTATGGTAAAAAATCCGGCTCTGCTACAATTAACGAGTTCGATGATGCATCACTCGAAAAAGTAATAAGACGCTCTGAAGAACTTGCCAAACTCGCTCCGGAGAACCCCGAGTTTATGGAACCGCTGCCGCAGCAAACCTATGGACCGGAATCCAAAACATTTTCGGATGCTACTGCGAAAATCACTCCCGACTATCGCGCACAAGCTGCGGCTGATAGTATAAATCCCGCTGCTGCCAAAGATGTAACGGCTGCAGGCTATCTCGAAGACAGTCGCGGGTTCTCGGCAATCATGAACAGCAAAGGTTTATTTGCCTATAACAAATCTACGAGTGTTGACTTTACCGTAACGATGCGCTCGAATGATGGAACAGGTTCTGGCTGGGCTGCTGCCGATCTTAACGATGTAAGCAAGCTTAACGCTGCTGATGTATCCAAGATCGCGATCGACAAATCATTGATGTCGCGCAACGCCAAGGCTATCGAACCGGGTAAATATACGGTTATACTCGAGCCGTCAGCCGGTGCCGATCTTATTCGCCTGATGCTGAATATGAATGCACGCCAGGCCGATGAAGGACGAAGCTTCCTGTCGAAAAAAGGTGGTGGCACCAAGCTCGGTGAAAAACTGGTGGATGAAAGAGTAAATATATATACCGATCCGTGGCACGAAGAAGTACCGGCTTCACCGTGGGCAGGCGATGGACTTGCACGCAAGAAGATGGATCTTATCCGCAATGGTACGGTGGCAAACCTGATCTATGATCGTTACTGGGCATCGCAGAAAAATGTAGAGCCTGTACCATTCCCGGGGAATGCAATCATGGACGGTGGAAATGCATCGCTGGAAGATATGATCAAAGATACCAAGAAAGGTATATTGGTAACACGCTTCTGGTATATACGTCCCGTTGATCCGCAGACGTTGTTATATACTGGTTTGACCCGCGATGGAACTTTCTACATCGAGAACGGCAAGATCAAGCACCCGATCAAGAACTTCCGTTTCAACGAAAGTCCGATCATTATGCTGAACAACCTGGAAACACTGGGCCAGCAGAAACGTGCCGTAACGAGCGAAGGCGGAACAAATGTATATATACCCTACCTGAAGATACGCGACTTTACCTTCAGCAGTTTATCTGACGCAGTATAATATATACACTATATTTTCATGAGGCTGTTCGATAATGGGACAGCCTCATTTTTTTAGGTCCACACGAATGCAAGCATGCAGAGGAAAGTATAAAGCAAAAAGTGAAAGGCTGCATCTATACTTCCCGGATTTTTTTCCCGCAGATCGCGCTGATGAACGCAGATAAATATATATTAGCGAATGCAGAACAACGATCAACGAATATTGAATACCAAAATGAAACTCGTAGCGTTAAGACGCGTTGAATAAATTTTATTTCGCGCAGAATTAATCAGATAATACACACCTGCTCACTCACACACTCCGATAGCCCGCGGCCAGAAGCCAGCAGCTATATTTGAAATATTGAACAAGGAACATCGATTAACGAATGTTGAAGTATAAATGCACACTCCTATCACGCTCTCACACGCTAGTAGCTAGTGGCTCGTAGCCAGCAGCTATTCAAACTAACCCCATAACAATCCTTTATGAAACGCAGAGACTTTATTCAACTTGCAGGCATGGGAGCTTCGGCTGCTGTGCTGGCTGGTATTCCGTCTTTCGGGAAAGCCATTCCTCCCGAGCGGGCGCTGGAGACCATTGATGTAGCACAAAAGAAACAGATGGCCGATGTAGTACTTAACGCGGCCCGCAGTAAAGGTGCTACCTATACCGATGTGCGCATAGGACGCTATCTTAATCAGTTTATCATTACCCGTGAAGACAAAGTAGAGAACATTGTCAACACCGAATCGTACGGTATGGGGATACGCGTGATTGCCAATGGTAGCTGGGGCTTTGCTGCTACCGACAAACTCGACAAAGACAGTATAGCGAAAGCTGCTGAACTTGCAGTAGCTATAGCAAAAGAAAACTCGCGATTACTTACCGAGCCAGTGCAACTCATTCAGCAGAAAGGTTATGGTGAAGTAAGCTGGAAAGCGCCAATCGAAAAAAATTCATTCGAAGTACCGATCAAAGAAAAAGTTGATCTGCTGCTGGGCGTAAATGATGCTGCTATAAAAGGTGGAGCAAACTATATCAACTCATTCCTCTTCATGGTAAATGAGCAGAAGTATTTTGCTTCTACCGATGGCTCCTATATTGACCAGGATATACATCGCATCTGGCCAACGTTCTTCATTACAAAGATCGATGCTACCACCGGTAAATTTGAAACGCGCAATGCGCTAAGTGCACCGATGGGTATGGGCTATGAATATCTCAGCGCACGTCCGCAGGATAAAATCAAAGGCCCCACTACCCTATATAAAGGTCGCTACGATATGATTGAAGATGCACGATTAGGTGCAGCACAAGCTGGCGAAAAACTGAAAGCTAAATCTGTTGAAGCCGGTAAATATGACCTTATCCTTGATCCATCGCACTTGTGGTTAACGATACACGAATCAGTAGGTCACCCGACTGAACTGGATCGCGTGCTGGGTTATGAAGCAAACTTTGCCGGAACCAGTTTCCTCACACTTGATAAATGGCAGTCGAAGAACTTTAACTTTGGCAGCAAGATGGTAAACCTCTTTGCCGATAAACAACAGGTTGGTTCACTGGGTGCTGTAGGGTATGATGACGAGGGCGTACAGTGCGGCCGTTGGGATTTAGTAAAAGACGGTATACTGGTAAATTACCAGGCTATACGCGACCAGGCGCACATCATCGGTCTGAATGCATCGCAGGGATGCTGCTATGCCGATAGCTGGAGCAGTGTACAATTCCAGCGCATGCCGAATGTATCGCTGCAGGCCGGTAAAGAAAAGAAGAGTATAGATGACCTGATCAAAAATGTAGAGAAAGGTATATATATCATTGGCGATGGTTCTTTCTCCATCGATCAGCAACGCTATAATTTCCAGTTTGGCGGACAACTCTACTACGAGATCAAGGATGGTAAAATAGCCGGTATGCTAAAAGATGTAGCCTATCAGGCCAACACCAAAGAATTCTGGAACTCCTGTGTCGGTATAGCCGATGAATCTGATTTTCGTTTAGGTGGCTCATTCTTCGATGGCAAAGGTCAGCCAATGCAATCAAGCGCTGTCTCGCATGGTTCATCCACTGCGCATTTCAAAGGAGTGAATGTTATTAACACATCAAGAAATATCGGATAACACTATGGCTATACTTACAAAAGATGAAGCACAGGCTTTACTAAAGAAAGTACTGAGCTATTCCAAAGCAGATGAATGCGAAGTAAATATTTCCGGCAACGACAGTGGCAATATCCGGTATGCACGCAACGCAGTGTCTACCAGCGGTAATGTAAGTCAGACTACACTGGTTGTATCTTCTGCCTATGGTAAAAAACTGGGCACTGCCACCATCAACGAATTTGATGATGCATCGCTGGAGAAGGTAGTAAGACGCGCAGAAGAACTGGCGCAGCTTGCTCCCGAGAATCCGGAATTTGTATCCTTCCTCGGTCCGCAAAAATATGCAGAAGCTATCACCTATATACCGGCTACCGCGGCTATCACACCCAAGCAACGCACCGATGCAGTGGCACAAAGTTTACAGGTATCAAAAGATAACAAACAGGTAGCAGCTGGTTTTCTCGAAGACAATCGCGGCTTCTCGGCCATGATGAATTCGAAAGGATTATTTGCCTACAATACCTCTACCAATGTAAATTTCTCGGTAACCGTTCGCTCTGCCGATGGCACAGGCTCCGGCTATGCTACGCGCGGCTATAACGACATTACTAAACTCGACACGAAAGCAGCGACTGAAATTGCTACACAGAAGAGTATGAAGTCGGTAGCAGCCAAAGCGATCGAGCCCGGTAAATATACTGTTATACTGGAGCCTGCAGCAGCAGCTGTATTGCTCGAAAGAATTTTGTTTGATCTCGATGCACGCCAGGCGGATGAAGGACGCAGCTCCTTTAGTAAAGCCGGTGGCCAGACACGCCTCGGTGAAAAGCTGATGGACGAACGCGTAACTATATATTCTGATCCGCTGAATCCTGAATTGCCTTCGAGTACCTGGACAGGCGATGGACGTCCGCAGGAAAAAACAATCTGGATTGAAAAAGGCGTAGTAAAGAATTTTACTTACTCACGCTACTGGGCCGAGAAGAAAAAAGTAAAAGCTATACCGGGGCCTGACAGCTTTATCATGGAAGGTGGCACCAAATCGCTGCAGGATCTGATAGCCGGCACCAAGAAAGGTATACTGGTAACACGCCTCTGGTATATACGCGATGTAGATCCGCAGACCTTATTGCTCACCGGTCTTACACGCGATGGAACTTTCTATATTGAGAACGGCAAGATCCAGTACCCAATCAAGAACTTCCGTTTCAACGAGAGCCCGATCATTATGCTCAACAACCTGGAAGAGCTGGGCAAAGTAGAGCGTACCGTGAGTGTGGAGTCCAACAACAATTACCTGATACCACCGCTCAAGATCCGTGACTTTACGTTCACGAGCTTGTCGGATGCTATCTGATATAGGATAACCATCATACGAAAAGTCCCTCATTATCGAGGGACTTTTCATTTCAGCGTTTCCGAATTCGTTACAGTTATCCACTTATATAAATTTACTTTGCCATTCGGCAAAAAACTGCAACTTGCAGAGACTATATATGTACGCGGCTCCCAAGTTTTTCTTTACACGCCTCCAGTATGAATCCGGTGACTGGGATGTTGATCAGCGCATGCCCGCTAACGTGCTCAATTCCCTGATAGAGTATACAACACTAAAAGTAGATACTCAGGAAAACATTATACCACTCAGTGGTGATAAGATATTCAGTTGTCCGTTCTGCTACCTGAGTGGCCACAAGCTGGTAGAGTTTACAGCCGCAGAACGTGCTAACTTTGAGAAATACGTACGCAACGGAGGCTTTGTATTTGTCGATGATTGCAACCACGATATAGACGGGCTCTTTGCCAAATCGTTTGAGTCGCAGATGGAAGTTATCTTCGGAGCGAGTGCGCTCAAGAAAATTCCCAACAACCATCCGCTATACTCGATGTTCTTTACCTTTGAAGGACCACCCACTACTTCGCAGGAACTGAATGGCTGGGGCGATGATATCGTACACGATTACCTGAAGGCCATTGAGATAAATGGAAAGATTGCTGTGCTCTATAGCAACAAAGATTACGGCTGCGAATGGGACTACGACTTCCGTAACAAACGCTTCTACAAAATAGACAACACCCGCTTCAGTGTAAATATAGTAATGTATGCACTGATGCGATAGAAGTAAGTATATATATACTATCAAAACATAAACACGTAAACACATACGCACCTAAACACAACGAACGTGAACCCATTAAAAGAAGTAGAACAATCTGTGCAGAGCATCATTGAGAAACTGGGTGCATTGAAGCAGGAGATCGGTAAAGTAATTGTAGGACAAACAGAAACGGTCGATCAGTTGCTGATTACTTTTCTGGCCGGAGGACATGCTTTGCTCGAAGGTGTTCCCGGACTGGCCAAAACACTGATGATCCGTTCGCTCTCCGAAGCCATTGATCTTCCTTTCAGACGTATCCAATTTACGCCCGACCTGATGCCTTCGGATATTATTGGTACGGAGATACTCGAAGAGGATCACACAACCGGTAAACGATTTTTCAAATTCAACAAAGGTCCGCTCTTCGCCAATATTATACTGGCCGATGAGATCAACCGTACATCGCCCAAAACACAATCCGCATTACTCGAAGCGATGCAGGAATTTTCCGTTACCTATGGTGGTGTAACGTATCCGCTGGAGCGACCATTCTTTATACTCGCTACACAAAACCCGATCGAGCAGGCTGGTACATTTCCTTTACCGGAAGCACAGCTCGACCGCTTCCTGCTATATATCAAGATCGGTTACCCGACAGCTGAAGAAGAAACGGCTATACTCGAGAGCACTACCGGTAAAAAGAAAACACAGATCAACAAAGTACTGGATGGTAACGAAATAAAAGAAGCACAGAACCTCGTGCGCGAAGTACATATCAGTCGTGATCTGATAGAGCGCGTAAGCAGCATTGTGCGACTCACACGTCCGGATACCAGCACACCGTATGTAAAAGACTGGGTGCGCTGGGGAGCTGGTCCGCGTGCCGGGCAAGCGATGATCATGACCGCCAAAGCGCGCGCCTTGCTGCACGGTAATTTTGCCGTTACACTGGAAGACATTGAGCGTGTAGCCTATCCGGTACTTCGCCACCGTATACTCATGAACTTCCGCGCAGAAGCCGAAGGTGTTACCTCCGATAATGTTACCAAACATTTGCTGGAGCACGTGAGTACAAAAACAAAGTCTATATAGGTATAATTCGTCATCTATAGCATGAACCCGCAGATACGATCGCTGTTAAAGCCGGAAGTGATCAACACCGTAAATGGGTTGGAGTTGATTGCGCGCGTGATCGTGGAAGGATTTATGAGCGGCAGTAACAAAAGCCAGGCAGTAGGTGCCGGCCAGGAATTTAGCCAGTATAGAAGTTATGAACCCGGTGATGACTTGCGCATGCTCGATTGGAAAATGTATGCACGCTCGGGCCGATACTATATACGGCAGGCTGATATAGAAACCAACATCACGGTAAAATTCATGCTCGATGCCAGCCATTCGATGATGTATACCGAAGATGGACTGAGTAAATTTCAGTATGCCAAGGTAATGATTGCAGCCCTCGCCTACCTGGCGCGCAAGCAAAGTGATGCCTTTGGTTTATTTACTGTGAATGAAAAAAATATACAGGAAGTACATCCGCGTTTTGAGCAGCAACAGTTCATGCGCTTTCTGCATATACTCGCTACTGTAAAAAGCGAAAGCACCTGGCGCAAAAGCAGCGGGCTTGAACATCTATACGATCATCACGGAAAAGAGATGATCATCTTTGTGACTGACTTATACGATGACAACAACGATCTTCTCCAATTCATCAGCCGATTAAAAACTATACGCAACGAAGTAATTGTATTTCATATACTCGGCAAACAGGAAACTTCGCTCGACTTCAACGGCTCTTTTACCTTTGAAGATCTTGAAACCGGCACGCGCACCAAAGTAGAAACCCTTACGCAGCAAAAACAATATACCGATCGCATCCAACAATGGATCAGCCAGTCGCGCAGTTGGATGCTGGAAAAACAGATCAGCTACGAGTTGGTAAATATGAATGATCCGTTTGAAACAACCCTTCGTAATTTTTTAAAGATCAGAAAAACCCTGGCACGTTAATGCAGTTTACCAATCCTATATGGCTGTGGGCACTCAGTGGTTTAGCGATACCAGTAGCTATACATTTGCTGAGTCGCAAGGAAGGTAAAGTGATCTATATCGGCAGCCTTCGCCACCTGGAAGAATCGAACACACGACAGTTCCGGGCAATCAAGCTAAACGAGATATTGCTGTTGATTCTTCGGTGTATACTGATCTCGCTGGTGGTATTGCTGCTGGCAGGATTAACTATATCCTATACTTCTTCAAAACCATCGCGATGGCTGGTGATAGAGCCTGGCATAGAGCAAACTTCATCAATCGCATCATTAACCGATAGCCTCACCGTGGCAGGGTATGAAAAACATTATCTCTCGCAGGGATTTCCCATAGAGATCGATACAACAGCAAAGGCGGTATCAAACTATTGGTCACTTATACATCAACTACAATCAAAAGCTATAGCAGATATAGTAGTAATATCCCGCTCACGGCAGAACGATTTTGATGGTGAATACACAACACTCCCATCCAACATTCACTGGATAACTGCAGATAACGCTGAATCAAAAAGTATACTCTTTGCTCAACGCTCTAAAGCAGATTCTTCGGTTGTACGAACGAGTAAAAGCAATAGCATGGAAACATCCTATAGTTATCAGAAAGTGAGTATAGCGGCTTCCGACACAATCAAGCTTCAGTTACGTGATACACTCACAATAACAATCGCGACAAATCAGGCCTTTCAATACGATGCCCGTATAGTGGAAGCTTCCCTGCAAGCTATAGCCGAAGTACCGGCACCCATAAAAGTTACTATTACAACAACCGAGAACTTTCAATATATACCTTGCCACTGGCTCATCTGGTTATCCGAAAAAACTATACCGGTAAAAGACAAGTGCAATAGCATTGTGTTGCGAAAAAATCCTGCTGCCTCTTCCCTGTTTGTACGCCAAGGAGCACAACATCCCTATCAACAATGGCAATTAACTTCTGCACTCACGGTTGATCACGCATTGCAGGAACATCTTTCCACGCAATTAGCAGCTATACTATTGGCGAACGATGCCATCCGTACTGCTTCTGCCCGGGCTGATCACCGGACGTTACCGGAAGCTTTCTTAAAAACGGATTCTTTGTCTTCTACTACCAATACACTCCAGGCCGAAACAAAATCGACATCACTCGATAACTGGCTCTTGATCCTGATCGCGCTGATGTTGTTAACCGAACGACTCGTATCTTATCAACGCAATCAATGAGCCATACCGAGGCACGATATCAACTGCAACAGCTTACGCGGAAATATAAAAACCTTCGTATGGGTGAAGCATTCCTGCTGGCCGTTGCACTTGCCTGTATATCGTTTGCTATACCATACTCTTTTAATATACCGGCAGGTATCTGTCTTGCATTCGCAGTAATGGGAGGCATAATTATATTTCTGTACCGATGTGAGCAGCTTCGTCTTTTTCAGCTACAGGAACAAAACGTAGCGGCTTACCTCAACCAGCAATTCACAACGCTACAAAACAGCAGCGATCTGTTATTGAAAGATGCTGATGATCTCAGCCGGTTACAGCAACTGCAAAAGATAAAAACAACAGCAGCATTCGAAGCGCTGTATCCCTCCATACAGCTTCCGCACCGATTGCTACAGGCAGGTGGTATATGTATGCTCAGTATCGCCATTGCATTTACCTTAACATCTTTTGCACCGCTAATTCAATATATACCTTCTGCAAAACCGGCAGCACAAAGCACTTCTTCCTCAGAAAATATACCTCCGCCACCGGCACAGGTAAAGCAGGCACGTATTGTTATTACACCACCTGCCTACACCAAACTTCCATCACAATCAACTACGGGTTGGTCACTTACGTTACCCGAGGGCAGCACAGTTACATGGAACGTACAGTTTACGGCCGATGTAAAAGAACCATCATTATTATTTTCCGGCAAAGAAACAGTGCGCATGAAAGCAGATCAACCGGAAGGCTATACGCTCAGACGTGCTATACAGGAAACCGGATTTTATCAATTAGCATGGACTACCTCCGCAGGAGAAGTAAAGCACTCTGATTTTTATAAACTCGAAGTAACAAAAGATCAGGCACCGGTAATTACTATTAACAAGCTTAATCAATTTACCGAACTGGCCTTTAGCGATAAACCTGTGATCGATGTATATGCTACCCTGCAAGACGATTACGGTTTAGACAACGCGCACATCATTGCTACGGTAAGTAAAGGCAGTGGCGAATCGGTAAAGTTCAGAGAAGATAAATTATTTTTTGAAAAACCTGCCGCTATAGCCGGTAAACGTCTCGATGCAACACGCAGACTGGACCTGATCAAACTCGGCATGGAGCCTGGCGATGAACTATATTTCTACGTTGTTGCCTTCGATAACAAACAGCCTCTGCCGAACCGCACCCGTACGGAAACATACTTTATATCTTTACAAGACACTACCCAACAGGAAACGGTTATTGATGACGGTCTCGGTGTTGACCTGATGCCGGATTACTTCCGAAGCCAGCGACAAATTATTATTGATACCGAAAAATTACTGAAAGAGAAAAAGCAAATCACAAAAACTAACTTTCAATCGAAGAGTAATGAGTTAGGATACGATCAGAAAGTATTACGCCTGCGCTACGGAGAATTTCTGGGCGAAGAATTTGAATCCGGTATAGGGCCACAGGAAAATCCTGCAGAAGAAGATCACGACCATGAAGAGGAAGATATAGCGAAGAAGTATGGTCACGTGCACGATAAAGAAAATGAACACAACCTGGTGCAGGAAAAGAAGAGTGAACCAGAACATCACCACCATGGCGAAAGTAAAGACGGTGAAGACAAGAATGGTATACCGGCAGGTTTTGTACATGAACACGACAGTGAAGAAGAAGCAACATTCTTTACACAATCTATACGTGCCAAACTAAAAGCTGCGCTTACCATTATGTGGGATGCAGAACTTCACTTGCGCCTGTATGAACCGGAGAAGTCATTACCGTTTCAGTATAAAGCATTGAAGCTGTTGAAAGAGATCAGCCAGGATTCGCGTATCTATGTACACCGCACAGGCTTCGATCCTCCTCCGCTGAAGGAAGAGAAACGCATGACGGGTGATCTGAGCGAAGTAAAGAGTGCTACAGCAAACGCATCGCCTGCGCGAAATGAAAATTATACAGCCATTCGCGAAGCCCTGAAGGCAACAGCGTTAGCACTGGCAGCCGATAGCCTTACCGTTAGCAACACGTTGAAGAAACGTTTAACATTGGCCGGACAAGAGCTTGGTAAATTAGCGATAGCAGAACCCGGAGTATATTTAAAAAGCTTGTCGCTGATACGCGCGCTCACCGAGAATGAATTGAAACCAACCGAGCAACGCCCGGCTTTGAAGACTATACAAACATCCTTATGGAAAGCTTTACCGGATGCCCCGGCATCTCCGGCTGCTGCAGCGCAGGCGTTGCACACACTCGACCGAACCTTTATTAAAAAGCTGGAAGCACATGAATGATCTGTCGCTCGCGCTGCATCCTGCACCGGAAGGATGGTGGTTTATAGGTATACTCACACTGCTCGGCATCTTTCTTCTCTGGAAGGAATTGAAACGGACTATACGTTTTACCGGCCTGCGCATGGCTGCTGTCGTAATAGCTCTGCTGGCTATAGCAGCATTATCGCTGCGACCATCTTTCAAAACAAAAAAAGAATCGACTGCTATATTGCTTACGGATGGCTACACGAAAGAACAAGCTGACAGCCTTTACAAAGTACACCCATCCTGGCAGTACTTTCATTTAGCCAATGCAAAAGCATACAAAAAATCGATTCCGCTTTCATCTGTAAATGATATTTCTACTATCGCAAGCGATATTCGAATTGTATTGGGAAATGGTTTACCTGCCACAGGCTGGAAGCAACTGCCTTCGGCATCGGTGCAATATATACCGGGCAACACTCCGGAGGGCGTTACTGAATTGCATATACCTCAAGCTATATTTACTCACCACGAAGCTATCGTATATGGAACCTATACATTGGCAGGCAATAAAACAACACTCGTACTGAAATCACCGGCTGGTGAGGAAGATTCGGTTACACTACAGAAAAATGGCACATCTACTTTTTCGCTTGCATTTACTCCGCGCCAATCCGGAAAGTTCTTGTATCAATTAGTAATCAAAGAGCGTGAACGAACCATCACAGAAGAGATCCCGCTAGTTGTTCACGATGACACACCCTATACTATATTATTCCTGCAGCAACAACCTACTTTCGAAACACAATACCTGAAGAGTTTTCTGGCCCGGCAGCATCACCGTGTTGTAGTACGATCGCAGTTGTCAAGGAATATATACCGGCACGAATATATCAATCATCCGAATATACCCGTCACCACACTTTCAACGAAAACGCTGAAAGACTTCGACCTGGTAATTCTGAATACAGAAACCTGGCAAGCATTATCCTCCTCCGAAGTAAAAGCGTTGGAAGATGCTGTCTCCACCGGATTAGGTGTATTACTCTTGATGCAGGAACCAGGCAACAGAAGTATACAGCGACTGATTCCCTGGGGAACATCGCCTGCAAAGACCGACACAACGTCTGTTATACTTCACCATAAACCCTATACACTTGCTATAGCACCTTTCACTATTACCAGCGATGCTTCACTTCAAAGTATTATGCGTAACAAGCGTGGTATAGCATCAGGCTTTGGTTATAAAGGTGTTGGTAAAGCAGGCTTCCAGTTATTGCAGAGCACCTATCCGCTTTTGCTACAAGGAGACTCTATTGCCTATAGCAAAATATGGTCGCCCGTGCTGGAGCAACTGGCGCGTAGCCGTTCCGTTGATAATGCTGTTAGAATTATATCCGCATTCCCGCTCTATGCGAATGCCCCGGTTACCGTGGAGCTGATCACAACCGGCAACAAACCAGCATTAACAGACGACAGCATTGCATTGCCATTAGCAGAAGACGCACGCATCGATGATCGTTGGGAAGCAACTACGTGGCAGAGAAATCCGGGATGGCATATACTTACTACACATGATTCGCTTACACATCCATACTATATATCGCGCGAAAATGCCTGGCAGTCGCTGCATGCTGCTAACCTGGTGCGCTTATCACATCAATATGGTATTGCTATCAATCAATCCGGCAGTCATGAACAAATCATTTATAAACCCGTGTCGCCACTGATTTTTTATAGCCTGTTATTACTGGCGCTGGCAGTGCTTTGGTTCGCACCGAAACTATAACTATACAAGCATCTTCAACGTATTTAGATCGTTAGCAGAAGTTCATCGTGCACAACAGGCAGATGTATTGGAATAATCTGCTATTTTCGCAACGTCTATAGTTAGTTCAAGTATGCACCCAACAGAAGAAACCCTCTCCGGCTGGGGAAATATCCCTGCCAATCTCAGTAAGGTTGTGTACCCGCGCGTCATCAGCGATGTTAAGGGAACACTTACCTTCAACAAATTACTTCCCCGCGGACTCGGCAGAAGCTATGCCGATCAGGCTACCAATCTGAATTATACCATTGTAAAAATGGAGAAGCTCAATCGCTTCATTTCATTTGATGAAGAGAAAGGT
Organism: Ohtaekwangia sp.; assembly: GCF_036568665.1. Classification (GTDB taxonomy): domain Bacteria; phylum Bacteroidota; class Bacteroidia; order Cytophagales; family Cyclobacteriaceae; genus Ohtaekwangia. The sequence goes on from NZ_DATCSD010000379.1 coordinate 19,320, forward strand.
ATATTGGAATGTGAAGCGGGTGTTAGTCTCGAAGACATCATTCAATACCTTACACCACGCGGCTGGTTTCCAATGATCACACCGGGAACAAAGTATATCACTATTGGTGGTGCTATCGCCAACGATGTGCATGGTAAAGCACATCATGCTGATGGTTCGTTTGTAAACTGTGTATATGATTTCACCATTCTGCTGGCAGATGGCCGTATAGTAAAAGCAAGTCGCGATGAAAACAGTGATCTGTTCTGGGCCAACTTCGGTGGACTTGGTTTGTTAGGAACAATTCTCACGGCCCGAATACAATTGCGAAAAGTAGAAACAACCTACTTTGTACAAAAAGCTGTGGCCGCTCCCAACCTGGATGCCATGCTGTTGGCCATCGATGAAAGCGATAAAGACTATAGCTCATCCGTTGCGTGGCTCGATTCGATGGCGAAGGGTAAACATCTGGGCCGCGGTGTACTCACCATGGGCAATCACGCGAAGCTGGCTGACCTGCCTGCTAATTTAAAAGCTGATCCGCTAAAGCTGGGTAAGAAAGCAAAGCTTACCGTTCCCTTTTATATGCCGAGCTTTACACTCAATACATTGTCGGTAAAGTTTCTGAACACGGCACTATATTTCATGCAGAAGGGTGGCAAACCCATTGCGCATTACGACAAATTCTTTTATCCGTTGGATATGATCAACAACTGGAACAGAGGCTATGGTAAACGTGGCTTTATTCAATACCAGTTTGTATTGCCGATGGAGAACGGTAAAGAAAATATACGGAAGATTCTTACGGAGATCACACAAAGTAATTGTGTGCCGTTTCTGAATGTACTCAAGAAATTTGGTAAAGGTCAGGGTGGATTACTATCATTTCCCTTCGAAGGATATACTTTCGCGATCGACTTCCCGATCAAGAATCAGCTAAAGCCTTTTACCGAGAAACTCGACAAGATGGTACTCGACATGGGCGGACGTATATATTTAGGTAAAGATGCTTACCTGGATGAAGCTACGTTCAAAGCGATGTATCCGCAGTATAAAGAGTGGCTGGAGATCAAACGCAAATACGATCCGAATAATATATTCAGCTCTGATCTATCGAGGAGAATCGGACTGGAACTATAGCTTTTAAGCCGAAAGCGTAAAGTTGAAAGTGAAAAGTGTGGAACATCATCACTTCAACATTCGTTGATCGGTGTTCCTTGTTCGATATTCAAATGCAAAATATTTCCCACGGAATTCACAGAATTTCACAGAGTAAAATGCAGTTATTTCCCGCAGGTTAACGCAGATAAAATATAAGTAGAAAGCCGAAAGCGTAAAGCTGAAAAAGTGGAAGCATCGTCACTTCAACATTCGTTGATAGGTGTTCCTTGTTCGATATTCAGTTTCTCGCATAATTGCGCAGAAGCATATAAGCATAAAGCTGTAAGCCGAGAGTCATAGCTTTAAGCTTTCCACTTTCAGCTTTAAACTATTTCTTCCTGCTCTTCTTCGGTTTCTCTTCTTCTTTCGGTTGTGTCTCGATTACTTCAACGAGTTCGTTATACCACTTCTCTCCGTATTTACGAATGAGTGGGTCTTTGAGGAATTTATATACTGGCACCTGCAGTTCTTTTCCCAACGCACAGGCTGGCGAGCAGATGTGCCACTTGTGATAATTAAGGGCTTCGAAGTTTTTCTTGGAGGTGATACGGATCGGGTATAAATGGCAGGAGATCGGTTTCTTCCATTTGATCTTGCCATCGAGGTATGCCTGCTCAATGCCGCACTTTAATATTCCCTTCTTGTCATATATAGCATATACACACTCACGGCCATCGATTACCGGTGTGCAAAGCTCACCATCATCATCGGTAGTGTGTGTACCTTCTTTTTCTATAACCTTGATCCCCTCTTTGGAAAGGTAGGGTTTTACAATCGGGTATATTTCCTCGAGTATGGCAAGTTCGTCTTCATCCAGAGGCGCACCAAAGTCACCTTCTACGCAGCAGGCACCTTTACATTTATCCAGGTTGCAGACAAATTCTTTTTCTACAACATCATCGGATACCAGAACTTCTCCAACTTTTATCATGACGCAAAGTTACAATTTTAGATGTTAATACGGATCACCACAATTCAAACTGCACGTGCTCGCTTTCCTGCACGTCATTCAACACAGCTTTGGTCGAAAATTTCTTCGAAAAGAAACCTATATAGAACGCTGGCAGCTCCATCAGCCTCGATTCCACCTTGTGAACCGAGAGCGCTGTGTTCAACCCGAGCATCAGCATATTGTTTTGATAGATCCTCACTATATGTTTATAGAACTGCTGGTTGCCCTGCACTTTCGTTAATCGTTGCAGATCAGCAATACCGAGAAATCGTTTTATCTGCGCGGCATGTTCTTCCAGGTAGTATGTATGATTCATCCGCTGATTCATCATCCACGTAAGTGGCATCAGGAAACTAAAACCCTGCGAAGCAAGTTTATCTATTGTTGCATAAGGAATTTCCAGCGAGAATGGATCGACCAGGCAGAGCACAGCGGTTTTGTTACCGCGCGCAGGTTGTGGAATAACAGACCTGAGTTTATCGGCCAGTTCATCAACTGGTTCATCCAGTATCATCACATTTTTATTCCGGAAGTATTGCGTTACACGATGTTGTAAAGCATGTCGCTGGTCGTGATCACGCTCGCAGAAAATCCAGCGCGACACCGGTAAGTTTGATGAGAGTAATGACAGGCAGGCTCCTGCAAATATTTCTTTCTGATGCCCGAAAGAATACAGACCACTGCCTGCACATAAATCAACGAATACAATTTCGTCAGCTCTTCCGGAAGCATTTGCTATGAATGATTGAACGTAACGCTCGATAAGCTGAACCTTTACTTTAAACCAGGATTCTACTGCGGTAACGCTTAAGCCATCGGGCTGAAAAAATGAAGCCTGGGTAATAGGTTTGGAGTTCAATGAAAAAGTTTTTTTCAAAAGTACTGAAGGTTGAAATTGATTAAAAGGAAGTCAACCTTTAATGTTTAATTTGCGCCCTGATATGATCGACTATTTAGAAACCCTGAACGAACCTCAACGCGAAGGCGTACTCACCACCGATGGTCCCTGCATGCTCATTGCAGGTGCGGGCTCTGGCAAGACGCGTGTACTCACCTATCGCATCGCATATTTAATTCAACAGAAAAATGTTGATCCGTTTAGCATTATGGCGCTGACCTTTACCAACAAGGCGGCAAAAGAAATGCGCGAGCGTATTGAAAAAGTTGTAGGCCACGATGCGCGTAATTTATGGATGGGAACTTTCCACTCGGTGTTCTCCAGAATATTGCGTGCTGAAGCGCATCACCTCGGTTATCCGCATGACTTCACGATCTACGATACGGACGATTCCAAAACGCTTATAAAAAATATCGTGAAGGAAATGGGTCTTGACGATACAGTATATAAGCCAAGTACAGTATATAATCGCATCTCTTCGGCAAAGAACAAGTTGATTGGCCCGGAAGATTACCTGCGCAATGCAGAGTTAATGGGCGATGATGCCGCTAACCTTCGCCCGGAGATCGGTAAAATATACAGGACTTACGCCATGCGCTGTTTTAAATCGGGCGCAATGGATTTTGATGACCTGCTCTTTAACACCGATAAACTTTTCAAGGAACATCTTGAAGTATTGAATAAATACCAGCATCGCATTCAATATGTACTGGTAGATGAGTTTCAGGATACCAACCTGTGCCAGTATTTCATCATCCGTAAACTCGCCTCTGTAAAAGAAAATGTTTGCGTGGTGGGTGACGATGCCCAGAGTATATATGCTTTCCGCGGTGCGGACATCACGAATATACTCAACTTCGAGCGCGACTATCCTGATCTGAAGATCATCAAGCTGGAGCAGAACTATCGCTCCACACAAAATATAGTGCAGGCCGCCAACTCGGTAATAAAACGTAACCGTGCGCAGCTTCCTAAAAATGTATGGACTGCCAACGAAGATGGTAATCTCATTGAGCTGATCAAGGCTGTATCCGACAATGAAGAAGGAAGACTGGTGGCTACCTCGATCTTCCAGGAGCGCATGCAGTTCCAGTTAAAGTTCAGCGACTTCGCTATACTCTATCGCACCAACAGTCAGTCGCGCGCCATAGAAGAAGCGCTGCGCAGAATGAACATCAAGTATAAAGTTGTTGGTGGTCTCTCCTTCTATCAGCGCAAGGAGATCAAAGATATACTGGCTTATCTCCGTTATGCGATCAACCAGCAGGATGAAGCATCGTTCAGAAGAATTATCAATTTACCCAAGCGTGGTATAGGAGATTCTACCGTAGACAAGATTGTGGTGGCTGCGAATGATCACGGCACTTCTATCTGGGAAATATTACAGAACTCCACACCGTTTGTTGGCGGGCGTGTAGCCGGACCGGTTGATGATTTCGTAGCGATGATAAAGCGCTTCACCCTCGAAGTGCAACGCAAGGATGCTTACGAAGCCGCGTTTGAAATTGCCAAAGGCTCAGGTTTACTGCGCGAGCTCTACGAAGACAAAACGGTGGAAGGATTAAGCCGTTATGAAAACGTTCAGGAATTACTGAACGCTATAAAAGAATATGTAGATGATCCGGAGCGCCAGGATAAAACACTGGGTGCTTTCTTACAGGAGATCTCGTTAGTTACCGGTCAGGATGAAGATAAAGATAAAGATCCCGACAAGGTAACACTCATGACCATTCACATGGCGAAAGGTCTTGAGTTCAAGTATGTATATATGGTAGGAATGGAAGAAGACCTCTTCCCTTCGCAGATGATGATCAGTAGTCGTGCCGACCTGGAAGAAGAGCGAAGGTTATTTTATGTAGCCATCACACGCGCGCAAAAGCGACTGTTCCTCTCCTATGCACTTACACGCTATCGCTTCGGACGTTTGAAGAATTGCGAGCCCAGCCGTTTCCTGGATGATGTTGATCAGAGCTTTATAAAGGTAAGCACCAAGTTCGCAGGACTTGAGTCTGCACCACCAAGCAGCCAGTATGCCAAGAACCTGGTTACAGGTATAAAGAAGACAGTTGCTTCTGCACCACCGGCTCCGAAGGCAACAACGTATAAAGCACCTGCCGATTTTGTTCCGAGCGATACATCGGCTTTGAAAGAAGGCATGAAAGTAGAGCACCCGAAGTTCGGGTTCGGCACCGTATTGCAGATGGATATGTCGGGGGCTGATCGTAAAGCAAAGATCAACTTTACTGAAATTGGCGAAAAAACTCTGCTATTGAGCTTTGCCAAGCTTCGTATCGTAGAAAACTGATTTTGGTGTTTTTATATAATCCTGTAGCTTTGTTTGTCAGTGGAAGTGAAGAAAACAAACTTCCAGAACTGACAGCAAGCAATCTGACTACGCAGTGGTGGAAATAAAACCCAGGAAGTTGTTGGGTAAAACTGATCTGATCACCAAGTTTGGAAAAACTATTCACAGACATCTGCTACTTTACAGCAAAGTATACATCGCTCAAAGCATTGACTCCCTTCCGATAGCCTGTGCGATGTATAACAGATGCAATACTTTGTAACGAACGATAAACGCCTAAGGGCCATTAAAGAAATACCAATAATACTTATCAGGAATTTATGATCGGAGAATACAACACCCAACGTCCGGGTATCATTTTAAAAGAGTACGGACGCAACGTTCAGAAACTGGTAGAATACATCAGAAGTATACCGGATAAAGAAAAGCGCACTGAGCTATCCTATACACTGATAGAGCTTATCAAACAACTTACTCCCACGATTAAGGAACAAGGTGATGATCCGCAGCGTATGTGGGATGACCTGTATATCATTGCTGATTTTAACCTGGATGTAAACAATCCATTCCCGGTACCGGAGCGTGAGATCCTTTTCAAAAAGCCCATGAAAGTGGAGTATCCGCAGAGTAATATCCGCTTCAAGCATTACGGTAAGAATATTGAAAAGCTTGTGAAGGAAGCGTTGAAGAAAGAAGATCCGCAGGAACGCCAGGATGCCATTATATACCTTGGCAAACTGATGAAAACTTTCTACGCTAACTGGAACAAGGAACCATTGGATGACTCTGTTATCCTGCGTGATATCAACCAGATGTCAGGTGGTGCATTGAACATGACCATCGATAAAGTACGCGAAGACAATCTGTTCGAAAAACTATACAAGGAGCGCAAGAAGGTAAGACCACAAGGCAATGGTGGTCATCAGCACCAGCGCTCGCAAGGAGGCGGACATCGTCCGTTCAATAAGAACAAAGGTGGCGGCCAAAATTTCCGCAGAAGAAGAGACCAGTAGTCAGGTACGGTTTTGTTCAACAGGTTATTGATACAAGTTTATTGTTAGATGAGTGTATTTAAAATTAAAGGCGGGAAGAAACTAAAAGGAGAAATCATTCCGCAAGGCGCCAAAAACGAAGCATTACAAATTGTCAGCGCGGTTCTTCTTTCTGCAGAGCCGATCACGATTCATAACATCCCCGACATTGTGGATGTTAACAAGCTGATAGACCTGATTGGCGACCTCGGCTGTAAAGTAGAAAGACTGGGCAATGGCTCTTGTCGCTTTACCTCCGCCAACATCAACACAAAATTTCTTGAAACAGAAGAATATCGGAAGAAGGCCGCTGCGCTTAGAGGGTCCGTTATGTTACTCGGTCCTATCCTGGCCAGATTTGGTAAAGCCAGTCTTCCCAAACCTGGCGGTGACAAAATCGGCAGACGAAGACTGGATACACACTTTTTAGGTTTCCAAAAACTCGGAGCCAAATTCAACTTCGATTCCAGCGAACATCTTTTTCACATTGATGCAACGGAACTTACCGGCTGCTATATGCTGCTGGATGAAGCTTCTGTTACCGGTACGGCTAACGTTGTGATGGCGGCTGTTCTGGCAAAAGGTACTACCACCATTTATAACGCAGCATGTGAACCTTATCTTCAGCAACTCTGCATGATGCTGAATCGCATGGGCGCCAAGATCAGCGGGGTTGGTTCTAATCTGTTAACGATAGAGGGCGTTGCTAAACTGGGTGGAACAGAACATACGATGTTACCGGATATGATCGAGATCGGAAGCTTTATTGGTCTTGCTGCCATGACGCAATCGGAGATCACGATCAAAAATTGCCGTATCGATATGTTGGGTATAATTCCCGATATCTTTAAAAGACTCGGTATAAAAATGGAGTTTCGTGGCGATGATATATATATACCTTCGCAGGAACGTTATGAAATAGAAACATTTATCGATGGCTCTATATTAACCGTAGCCGATGCTCCCTGGCCCGGATTTACTCCTGACCTGATAAGTATTATATTGGTAGTAGCCACACAGGCAAAAGGAACGGTACTCATTCATCAAAAAATGTTTGAGAGCCGCCTGTTCTTTGTCGATAAGCTGATCGATATGGGTGCACAAATTATCCTGTGTGATCCGCATCGGGCGAACGTGATCGGGCTGGATCGTAAGAATCAATTGAAGGGTATAAAGATGTCGTCACCCGATATACGTGCAGGGGTAGCGTTGTTAATCGCAGCACTCTCCGCCAGCGGTACCAGCGAAATATCCAACATCGAACAGATCGATCGTGGTTATCAAAATATAGAAGGACGTTTGAAAGCTATAGGTGCCGAGATCGAACGCATTTAATGCTTTGAAGCAATCTCATTCAAATACGTGAGCAGCATGATCAAATGCTGCTCATTTTTTATATCCAGGTTATGCTCCTGTATATAGGTATCCAGCTCACGGTCGTACTTTACCGGAAATACTTTCATCAATGATTTTCTGCTCTGCACTTCTACAGGAAGTTTATCATGAGCACGTATATAGTATGTAGCCTTGTCTACAAACTCATCCTGCTTTCGCCCTGCCACAGCAGCAGGGTTAGGTTGATTTGCTTCCTTCAGGATCTTCGTATCCTTTTTGAGTAATTGAAAATCTCCCGACACTAATTGCTGGTAAAAGTAATATGTACTGTGTTCCGTTGATACCCGGTTAAAATGCAGTGAATCTATACCCGTCCACAAACTGAATTGTTTTACTTTATTTTTCTGAATGACATATTCATTGCTGCCTCGCATTACGATCAAGTCGTTTTGCAAAGCATCAAAATTCATTTTCGGGTATTCAATCATTTTGCCATCCGTCATATAGATCCGGCCCACAACAAATTCAGGCACGATCATAACGGTTCCTTTCACGCCCCGGTATCGATCATCAAATGTGCGGGCCGTATAATTTCCTGTACCTAACATATTCAAATTCGTCTGCCCCTCCGTTGCCAACTGCGCGAAAGAACGGAACGCTGTCATTAAAAACAGTACCAGCAATAACCGTTTCATACCCATTATATACTTTATTAAATTTTCGAATCTATATACTCAAAGAGCTTCCGTACATCAGCAGCATCTTTCAGATTGATATCGTTATCCTTGATAAAAGTAGCCGGATCAATTCCATAGATAGTTTTCAGATCACCGATCAATGACTTTTTGTTTTTGATCTCCGCTATATCTTTACCTTCTGCCTGCCAATAATACTTTACAGCCTCCTCAAACTGACTATATGTTTTACCGGCACTATAGGCACCGGTATTAGAAGCTTGCCGCACAGTCTTCACGTTAAACTTATAGAGCTTTATTTTGCCGGCTACGAGTTCTTCACAAAAAACTTCTCCTTGCGGCAACCGTACTTTCACAAAGAAAAGAGAATCAGCTTCCTGCAGCAAAACAAAACTCTTTACCATGTTTCTGGTAACGATAACCTCCTGATCATTTCTTTTAACCAGCAGTTCGTTGCTATAGATATCGTAATTCACCAACGGATGCACTACTGCCTTGCCGCGGGTTAAAATGATTTTACCCGGCACATAATTTTCAAATATAGTGGGATATCCTTCTATACCTTTAAAACGGTTATCGAAGGAGCGAAACATGGATGAGCCAGAACTGATTGACTCCAGGTTAGATAATCCATCGGAGCCTCCGATCTGGGCAGAGGCCAACAACGGCAATAGTACCAACAACAATACGTTGAATTGTTTCATATAGCAGGTATTTAGGGGAATAGATTTCTTCATCAAGATACTATTCCCGCCAATCATTTGCCACTGCTATAAATGCTATCTATAGCTCGATCTTCAGCGCTACCGGGCAGTGATCTGATCCCAGATACTGATTATAGATCGCAGCATCTTTTACTTTATCGATTAATGATTCGGATACCAGGAAGTAATCGATGCGCCAGCCTACATTTTTTGTACGGGCATTAAAAAGATAGTTCCAGTAAGTATACTTTACCTCCTCCGGATAGAAGCGTCTGAAGGTATCAATAAAGCCAGACTCCAATAGCCTGGTAAAGCCATCGATCTCACGCTGCGTATAGCCTGCTGATTTATTATAGTTCTCTTTCGGGCGCGCTATATCAATCGCCTGGTGTGCTACGTTAAAATCGCCACAGGTAATTACCGGCTTCCTGCGGGTTAACCAGTTTATATATTCATTGAACTCTTTATCCCATCGCTCGCGATAGTCGAGGCGGGCAAGTCCTTCACCGGAGTTAGGTGTATATACTGTTACCAGGAAGAACGTTGGATACTCGGCTGTGATCACACGACCTTCCTGGTCGTGCTCTTCAAGGCCCATGTCATAAGTAACCTGGATCGGTTCTTCTTTCGAGAGTATAGCTGTACCGGAATATCCCTTGCGGGCTTTGGATGAATTTATATAGGTATGATAGCCCGGCAGTAATTCAAGAGCAGATCGTACTTCCTCCACAGCTGCTTTTGTCTCCTGAAAACAGAGTATATCAGGATCCATTTCTTTTACATCCTTCAGAAAATCTTTCTTTATAATTGAGCGTATTCCGTTTACGTTCCAGTTTACAAGGTGCATGAATGAAATATTTGAAGTTCGCGTGAGGCTTCACTCACAGTTCAATACTATTTACTATTCGGGAGGAAAACAAAAAGCCCTGTACGTTCTGCACAGGGCTCCTTTGTTATACTAAGATAAGATTAAGCTTTCTTCGCAGCTTTCGCTTTGAATTCTTCTTTTACCTTTTCGATATCTACGTTCTTAATAACCGGCTTAGCATTCTGGATTTTCAGCGACTGGCGTCTTACAGCCGATTTTGCTTTATCCTTACGGTTTTTTCTCTTAAGTCTTGTTACTGCCATGGCACTTTTCTTTAAAAGGAGCGCAAAAATAATCCGGTATTTCCGGAATTGCAAAGTATAGTTTCAGAAATTTTAATACAATTACGCATTAACAAGCGGCAAAAACTTAACGAGCGCCAGAATGAGTGAAGAAAAGCCCATCATGAGCACGATAAGCCACTTTAACTGGTCTTTGAAGCTTGATTCTATGCGTACTTCCAGGTTCTTTATATCTTCTTTTGTTGCCAGCACCAGCTTGTGTTCCTGCATTTTTTCTGAAACGCTGTCAGACACAAACTCCACCAGCGCCCTCGCCTCGCGATTGCCAAGCTTGGATTTTAATAAGTCATATAGTTCGATCTGGCTGATGTTCATAACGTAATCACTGTTCATACTAGCTAACGGTTTGAAAATACAAATAATTTCTCACAAAGGTAAAATTCGTTCAGTGCCATAAAAGGTGAGCCCATTTTTTGTTTTATACCCCTTTCAACCTCGAATCAACTTCATTTATACCAACCCGATGTTCTGTTAAAATCTGTAAAATCACCACGAAGGTACCTCTTCAAATCCTCAAATTCCTGTTTAGCTTTGCGGCCATATTATGGAAAAGCCAACATTACCCAAGGGAACGCGCGACTTCGGACCGGCTGTTATGGCCAAGCGTCAATTTATATTCGACAATATCAGAAAGGTATTTCAGAAGTACGGTTTTCAGCCACTCGAAACTCCGGCTATGGAAAACCTCTCAACCCTTACCGGTAAATATGGTGAAGAGGGAGATCAGTTGTTATTCAAGATTCTCAACTCTGGGGATTTTCTAAAAGATATAGATAGCCAAAAACTGGAAGCGAGAAACTCCAGGCAAGTGGCTTCCGATATTTCTGAGAAAGGTCTTCGTTACGATCTTACCGTTCCGTTCGCGCGCTATGTTGTTATGAATCGGAATGAAGTGAGCTTTCCATTCAAGCGTTATCAGATACAACCGGTGTGGCGTGCGGATCGTCCGCAGAAAGGAAGATACAGAGAATTTTACCAATGCGATGCCGATGTAGTAGGAACGGAATCGCTCATCTGCGAAGCCGAGATCATTCTCATGATCAAAGAAGTTTTCAAAGGATTACGCATTCAGGATTACAGCATCAAGATCAATCACCGTGGTATACTTTCCGGTATAGCCGAACACATTAAAGCAACCAATGAAACATCACTCTTTGTTGCTATCGATAAGCTCGACAAGATCGGAGAAGAAGGTGTTAAGAATGAATTGCGCGAAAAAGGATTTGATGAAAAAAGTCTTACAGCCCTATTCAACATTCTCAGTGTAAAAGGATCGATCACTAACAAGATAGCTTTCCTGGCAGCGCACCTGGACACAACACAACAAGGCATGAAAGGTCTGCGCGACTTACGGGAAGTGTTCAACATACTGAAGAGTTATGGTGCCACCACCGACCAGGTTGATTTTGATATAGCACTCGCCCGCGGGCTCAGTTATTATACCGGCTGTATCTTCGAAGTAAAGATCAACAACGTAGGTATAGGCAGTGTTAGCGGTGGCGGCCGTTACGATAACCTTACAAAAGCTTTTGGCGATAAAGAGAATCTCTCCGGAGTAGGATTCTCATTTGGTGTAGACCGGATTTACGATGCCATGGAAGAGTTACAGTTATTTGCCAAGGATGCACACGCTTCTTCTAAAATACTGCTGTGCCATTTCGATGACGAAAGCTTTCACTATAGCTTAGGTATATTAACCAAACTGCGTGAAGCCGGTATAGCTGCTGAAATATACCCTGACCAGGCTAAACTCAAAAAGCAACTTGACTTCGCTAACAAAAAAGGTATTCCCTATACCATTGTAGTAGGCTCTGAAGAAGTAAAGAGTGGTATATTACCGTTCAAAGACATGGTAAAAGGCGAGCAGGAAAAATTAGCCATCGACCAGATCATCCAGAAGATTGCATAATTCAAAGGTTCACAAATTCAAAGTTTAATGTTCAACGTTCATTGTCTCTTAACCGGAAACTTTTAACCTTGAGCCTTGAACATCAACACGAACCTTAAACTTAAAACCTGAAACATCCATGTCCGTTCACTTCATCTCCGATAAAAAACTTACGCTGCACGACTTGTCATCTATACTGACAGGAGAAAAGACTGTGCAGCTTTCGGAAGAAGCGAAACGAAAAATTATACAGTGCCGCGAATACCTTGATCAGAAACTTGCGACTTCGCATCAGCCTATATATGGTATCAATACCGGTTTTGGTTCTTTATATAACCGGAATATATCGCACGATCAACTCGAAAAACTTCAGGAGAATCTAGTGAAGTCGCACGCGTGCGGCACAGGGCCTGAAGTGCCCGGAGAAATTGTGAAGCTGATGTTATTCCTGAAAGCACAATCACTGGCATACGGTTACTCGGGAGTTCAGCTCGTTACAACGGAACGGCTGCTGGACATGTACAATCACAATGTATTACCAGTAATCTATGAGATGGGTTCACTCGGAGCCTCAGGCGATCTTGCACCACTGGCACACCTGTCGTTACCCATGCTGGGCCTTGGAGAAGTATATATACATCGCGAACGAAAAACCGGTGAAGAAATCAACAAGCAATTCAACTGGCCTGCTATACATTTTCAGGCAAAAGAAGGATTGGCCTTATTGAACGGCACACAGTTTATGAGTGCTTATGGAACGTGGTGTATTCTCCACGCGCACCGGATAAAACAACTCGCCAATATAATCGGG
>NZ_DATCSD010000380.1:0-7740 GCF_036568665.1 Ohtaekwangia sp.
AAAGCAAGAACCAGGCAATGCTACCTTGTTATTCTATAAAGGAGCTGCACTTGTAGAGATCGATAACAGACTCGATGAAGGCTGCAGTTGCCTGCGCAAAGCCTTCGAAGCTGGCTTTGATGATGCCGGTGATTATCTGAAGGAATATTGCTACGGAGTGCATTAGTTTTTGTCTTACGCAGAATTTGAAATACCAATTTTCTCCCACAGATTTCGCAGAATAACTCAGAATTTATATCTGTGTCAATCTGTGCATTCTGTGGGAACCACTATGCATTTCATCTGCGTATCTCTGCGAGATCTGCGGGAAATAAAAGTTTACATATTCCTCCTATACTGCCCGCCTACTTCGAAGAGTGCTTTTGTGATTTGTCCGAGCGAGCATACCTTGGTGGCTTCCATCAACTCTTCAAATATATTCTTGTTTTGTATAGCAGCGTGCTGTACACGCTCTAACATCGATGCACCTTTCTTTCCCTGGAAGCTGTGCAGTGTGCGCAGCATTTTGATCTGATACTCTTTCTCTTCTGTTGTAGCGCGTATAACTTCCTGTGGTATAATAGTAGGTGAGCCCTTCGAACTCAGGAATGTATTTACACCAATGATCGGATATTCACCTGTATGTTTCAGCGTTTCATAGTATAAACTCTCTTCCTGTATTTTTCCGCGCTGATACATGGTCTCCATGGCTCCGAGTACACCGCCACGTTCAGTAATGCGATCGAATTCCGAGAGTACAGCTTCTTCCACCAGGTCAGTAAGTTCTTCGATAATGAATGAACCCTGCAGTGGATTTTCATTCTTGGCCAATCCTAATTCCTTGTTGATGATCAACTGAATGGCCATCGCTCTGCGTACGCTTTCTTCTGTTGGTGTAGTAATCGCTTCATCGTACGCGTTGGTGTGAAGTGAATTACAGTTATCATATATAGCATATAATGCCTGCAGCGTAGTGCGTATATCATTGAAGTCGATCTCCTGTGCGTGCAATGAGCGACCTGATGTTTGAATGTGATACTTCAGCATCTGCGACCGAGCATTGGCGCCATATTTATTCTTCATCGCCTTCGCCCATATTCTGCGGGCTACACGTCCGATCACGGCATACTCCGGATCTATACCATTGCTGAAGAAGAACGACAGGTTAGGAGCGAAGTCGTTGATGTCCATACCACGACTTAAATAATACTCCACATAAGTAAATCCATTCGACAACGTAAAGGCTAATTGCGTAATAGGGTTAGCACCCGCTTCGGCAATGTGATAGCCGGATATAGATACCGAGTAAAAATTACGTACGTTCTTGTCAATAAAATATTGCTGCACATCGCCCATCAGTCGCAATGCAAATTCCGTAGAAAATATACAGGTGTTCTGCGCCTGGTCTTCCTTCAGAATATCGGCTTGCACCGTGCCACGAACTTGCGAAAGTGTTTCAGTCTTTATCTTCTCATATACATCGGCGGGCAATATCTGGTCGCCTGTTACACCGAGTAACATCAATCCTAAACCGTCATTTCCCTTGGGTAATGATCCCTGGTAAGCCGGACGTTCTGCGCCCTGCGCTTTATATAGTTGATTGATCTTCTGTTGTACTTCTTCCTCCAGCCCATTCTTGCGAATATATAGTTCGCATTGCTGATCGATCGCTGCATTCATAAAATATCCCAACAGCATTGGTGCAGGACCGTTGATCGTCATTGATACAGAAGTCTTGGGATCGGCCAGGTTGAAACCGCTATAGAGTTTCTTGGCATCATCCAGGCAACAGATACTCACACCGGAGTTACCGATCTTGCCATATATATCAGGACGATAATCCGGATCGTTACCATACAGTGTTACCGAATCAAATGCAGTCGATAAACGCTTGGCAGGCATCGCTATACTTACATAGTGAAATCTCCGGTTGGTTCTCTCAGGGCCGCCTTCACCGGCAAACATGCGCGTTGGATCTTCGCCTTCACGCTTGAACGGATATATACCGGCTGTATAGGGAAACTCACCGGGCACATTCTCCTGCAAACTCCACTGCAGCAATTCTCCCCATGCTTCATATCGTGGTAACGATACTTTGGGTATCTGCAGATGTGAGAGCGATTCTGAATGCGTTTGTATACCGATCTCTTTATCGCGCACCTTGAATTTGAAAAGCGGCTCTTTATACTGCTTTACTTTTTGTTTCCACTCTTCTATGAGTTTGTAATTTTTAGGATCGAGGTTGAGCTTCAGTTTCTCAAATTGTTCCTGTAATGATTTTATCAGTCTGTCTTTATCTTCAATGGAAGATTGTTGCAATGTTTCAATAGAAAGCATAAGGGCGTATAGCCTCTGCGCTATAGCGGCCTGATCTTTTACCCACTGATCGAATGATCTGTTGCTCTCCGAAATTTCACTTAGGTAGCGCGTACGATGTGGAGGTATAACAAAGATCTTCTCCGACATTTCGTGCGTTATCTCAAACGTAGAACGCAATGCTGCGCTGGTCTTCTCTACTATCTTATCGAGTATATGTTTATAAAGCTGATTGGTACCCGGATCATTAAACTGCGAAGCAATGGTTCCGAATACCGGCATGTCTTCTACCTTCTTGGTCCACTGCTGGTGATTGCGTTGATATTGTTTCTTTACATCGCGCAAAGCATCCAGTGCGCCACGCTTATCAAATTTGTTCAGCGCTATAACATCAGCAAAGTCGAGCATATCGATCTTCTCCAATTGTGTGGCAGCACCATACTCCGGTGTCATTACATAGAGCGATACATCGCTGTGATCGAGTATCTCCGTATCACTTTGTCCTATACCGGAAGTCTCGAGTATAATCAGATCATACCCGGCAGCTTTCAATATTTGTATAGCTTCCTTCACGTATGCCGACAACGCCAGGTTACTCTGACGCGTAGCCAGCGAACGCATGAACACTCGTGGATTATTAATGGCATTCATACGAATACGATCGCCCAGCAATGCTCCGCCTGTTTTGCGTTTGGATGGATCGACCGAAACTATACCAATGGTTTTATCTTTAAAGTCGATTAAAAATCTTCTCACCAGTTCATCTACCATCGAAGATTTACCGGCACCACCTGTACCGGTTATACCCAGCACCGGTGCCTGCGAAGTTGCTGCTTTCTTTTTTACAGCTTCAAAAATCTGCTGATGCTTGTCGAAGTAATTTTCTGCAGCGGATATCAGTTGAGCGATCTGTAGATGATTTTTAGTATCAAGGCTGGCAACATCGCTGATCACTTGTAAACCTGTCGGGTAATCGCTTTGCTCTACCAGGTCGTTGATCATACCTTGCAGTCCCATCGCGCGGCCATCATCCGGAGAGTATATACGCGTGATGCCATGATCCATCAGTTCTTTTATTTCTTCCGGCAGAATTACTCCACCGCCACCACCAAATATCTTGATATGACCTGCGCCTTTTTCTAACAGCAGATCGTGCATGTATTTAAAATATTCGTTGTGTCCGCCCTGGTAGCTTGTCATGGCGATAGCCTGTGCATCTTCCTGTATCGCGGTGTTCACCACTTCTTCTACACTGCGGTCGTGGCCAAGGTGAATCACTTCACAACCTGTAGCCTGGATAATTCTGCGCATAATGTTAATGGCAGCATCATGTCCATCGAATAAACTGGCCGCTGTCACGATCCTTACCTTGTTCTTTGGCTTATAAGGTTCGGGGGCCGCGTGCCCGGCCAAAGAGGGTTTATGATCAGTTTTAGAAGGAGAAATTGCTTCCGTACTCATTTTAAATGGGATTCGATTGCCAAAAATACACAGAACCTCGATAATCCCTAACAGTTATTAGGAGAACGTTGTGACGCCTTTTCTGTAACCATCAAAATATTTTCAAGTATTGATGTGACTAGTCTGGAGGTCTGTGCGTTGCAGTTAGGGGATGATGTGTGGGTAAATATTACTTCCGGGTAGCAACTTTATGTGCGAAACTTCCATCTCACTAATAACATAAGTATCAAACCAACCCGTATGTTCAAAAGCCATCTTACACTCGCTATCCGTAATCTTTTAAAACGGAAACTGTACTCGTTCATCAATATCGCTGGCCTTGCTATAGGCGTAGCGGTTTGCCTGGTAATTCTCAAGTACGTTGACTTTGAGTTGAGCTATGATAACTATCATCAGAACGCTGGTAATATATACCGCACCGTAACAGCATCGTATACCAACGGTGAGTATCGCGGAGCCGGACCACTCTCGGGCTATGCGCAGGGACCGTTGCTGGTGGATGATATACCGGAAGTGAAAACTTATGTGCGCACGCACCCGATGTATGGTGGTGCCGTGATCAGCAATATTCCGAAGACTGGAGAGCCGCTGCGCTTTCATGAAGAGAGTATACAGTTTGTGGACTCTACATTCTTTGATGTATTCACCTATCAATCTATAGAAGGCGATCTTCCTACAGCATTGGATAAACCGAACTCCATGGTGATCACAAAATCCATGGCTAAGAAATACTATAACAACGAAGACCCGGTCGGAAAATCCATGACTATATCCGGAGGATGGGCCGATGGTGATTACCAGGTGACTGCCGTGATAGAAGATGTTCCGGATAACTCACACTTTCCATTTGATTTTCTGTTATCGTTTCAAAACATCATGCAGAATGGCCAGTATAAAAATGATAACGGCTGGGGCTGGTATAATTTTGTTACCTATGTGGAACTACAACCCAACACAGATCATATAGCCGTAGAAAAGAAGTTGCCGGCATTTATAGAGAAATATCAGGGTAAAGATTTAGCACAATCCAACAGCAAACAAGTGCTCACCTTTCAACCCATCCGTGATATACATTTAACCCCCGGGTTCAACAATGAGTCAAGTTCTACGATGAATGTAAATACGATTTACTTTTTCATAGTGATCTCTATTTTCATTCTTGCTATTGCCTGGGTAAACTATATTAACCTTTCTACGGCACGCGCTATTGAACGTGCGCGCGAAGTGGGTATCAAAAAAGCGGTGGGGGCTTTGCGTTCACAGCTCATCTCACAGTTTATTTTTGAATCGGTACTCGTTAACTTCGTCAGTATTGTTATAGCGCTGTTGCTTGCCTTCTTATTGTTACCAGTATTGGGAGATATAGTGGGCAAACACCTGGCCTTTGATTTTACCGATGTGCGGCTGTGGGGTATATTATTTGGATTGTTCGTTATAGGTTCGCTGGTATCGGGTGCATACCCGGCCTTTGTACTGTCGTCATTTAATACAACCGCTGTGTTGAAAGGCGGAGCCGATAAAGTTACAGGCGGCTTCTCACTGCGCAAGGCGCTGGTGGTGTTTCAGTTTGTAGCATCGTTGATATTGATAGCCGGTACATTTACTATATATCGTCAGTTGATGTTTATGCGAAGCCAGGATAAAGGCTTTGATATGGAGCAGATGCTGATTTTTAACGGCCCGAGTGTAATAGAAAATCGGGAGTCAATAGAGGAGAAGTTAATCACACTAAAGAACGAGATCAAAAAAATCTCATCGGTTGAAAATGTAGCAACCTCGGCATCTATACCGGGAGGAGGTTTTAACTGGGGAACCGGTATGCGCAGAGATGGAACACAACAGGAGGAAAGCAAGAGCGGAAACGTAGCATGGGTTGATCCTGATTTTCTGGCAACCTATAAAATGGAATTGGTTTCAGGCAGAGCGTGGGATCCCGATAGAAAATCTGATAAGGAAGCGATGCTTGTAAACGAAGCAGCACTGAAAGCCTTCGGCCTGGGCGATGCACAGCATGCCCTGGAAGAACGCATTATATTGGGCGATGATACAGTAAATATTATAGGTGTATTAAAGAACTATCACTGGAATTCATTGAAGAGTGAGCATATACCCATCTTGCTGGCGAGCGATAAAGTATCACGCAGAAATTATTCGGTGCGTTTAGCCGGAAATATACCGGAGTCGATCAAACAGATTGAAACTAAATTTAAAGAAGTATTTCCCGGCAATCCCTTCGATTATTACTTCCTCGATGATTTCTTTGATAAGCAGTATAAAGATGATCAGCAGTTTGGTAAGATATTTAGTCTCTTTGCCGGTTTGGCTATAGTTATAGCATGCCTCGGACTTTGGGGACTCGCCAGCTTTACTACTACGCAAAAGCTGCGCGAGATCAGTATCCGTAAAGTATTGGGCGCATCTACATCCAGCATTATGTCGTTATTGTCAAGTCAATTTATGAAGTTGGTAGCCATTGCATCGTTGATCGCCTTGCCCGTAACCTGGTACGGTATAGATCGCTGGCTGGACAGCTTTGCGTTTCACATTAACCTCACATGGGATTTATTTGTAGTACCCAGCATCGTGCTCGCGTTAATAGCGCTGGCAACGGTGAGTGTACACATTCTGAAAGGAGCCGGAACAAACCCCGCGAAGGTACTGCGGTCGGAATAGCTACAAGCTGCCGGTTACTGGTCGCCAGGGGCATTGGGTGAATGGCACGTGGAGGATAATATATATACTGCATCAGAGATAGTGGAACACTATACCTGGTGCAGTTTTATTTTACAGATATAGCGACCAGAAGCCTGAAGCTTGCAGCCTTTAAAAACCCGAAGCCAGCTCTCCACTGTTGTCTTTCAACTGTACTCCCGAAAGTTTGCGTCTTAGCGCTTCCTGTACCAGGTAAAATATTTTGTTAGCGGCTTCTTTATAGGAGAGTCCTTCGGGACGGATGTTGCTGATGCAGTTGCGTGCTTCATCGGTAAGACCAACGGAAGGAGCATACGTTATATAGGCACCCATACTATCCGGAGAAGATAACCCGGGCCGTTCTCCGATCAGTATAATAACCAGTTTGGCATTTAGCAGAAAACCGATTTCATCGCCTATACCCACGCGACCTTGTTCTACCAACGTAACCGGGGCCAATGTATAGCCAGTATCTTTTAATGACGAGATTAATTCTTGCAGCACAGGTATAGCATGTACGTTGATTGCCGTGGCCGATAATCCGTCTGCCAGCACAATCGCTATATCTGCTGCGGGATGTATACTTTGTTGCAGTATACCGACAGCATCTGTATGAAGTCTACGCCCATGATCCGGACGTTTTAAATATTCTTCGCGACTGCCTGCCTGGCTTTTCAAACGATATACTGGTAGTTGCAAGCTTTCGAGTGCTATAGCCAAATCCTGCGTTTCCAGCAATGAATATACAGCATCGCGTGCGTGCGCATGTGCCAACTTGAATTTAAGCGCTTCTTGTATTGGCACCGATACACCTGTCCTTCCCAACGCAATGCGGGCAGCAGTAAAAGTTTGAAGCGACTGCCAGGAATCAGAAGCTGCCACCGGCTTTTTATCGGGTGTCATAGAAAAAGTTGAAAAGTAAAGGTAGCTTTTTTGGATGAATATAATTGTAGTCTTATATTAACAGATAGATGTTGGAGCTGATTAGTTGGTAGGTTATTCTTTTCTCATTGTTTGAATCAGATCTAAGATGAAGAATAAGTTGGACGTTACCGTTATAGCCGGCATTGGCTGTATTCTTTTCTTTCATTTACCCTTTTTTATACTTGGGGAGGGGAGCTACGTCCTTGTCCACGATAATTTAGACAGCGAGCTGGTCTATTTACAAGTGCTAAAGATCAGTGGTAATTTATTAGGTGTTGATGGCTCTCCGCTGGTATATAATATTTTCAATGGTATAAATCGCGGCAGCTTTCATTCGGAGTTCAGCATTATCCGTATTCTCTTTTATAT
>NZ_DATCSD010000381.1:0-9766 GCF_036568665.1 Ohtaekwangia sp.
TTTCTTCCATTCACCTCGCAGCGTAATTCCTTTCGGAAGCAGCAGATTACCTCTAATTACATATTGTCCTTCCGGTACAAACAACGTTCCTCCGCCTAATGTACCCAACTGGTTAAGCAGGTTCTGAAATTGCTGAGTAACATCTGTACTACCATCGCCTGTGATACCGAAGTCTGCTACTGAATAGGCAATCACAACATTGTCTTTGGTCGGATATTTCGTGTTAACCAATCGCCAGTTCTGAGCAGAGACGATCGAACAGGTGAACAGAAAAATAGTACAAAGCCAAATCGTAGCCGATAATCGTGTTTTATGTTTTGGTGTTTGCTTCATTCTTTTTCATCCATAAGTATATATCACGATCTGATTTTCTTTATCAAGTAATCGGCTGCACTATATATTCAGACAGCAGCCTTCTTCTGGTGCTGCTGTCTAAACAGTATCATCCTATACTATAGGAGAATAAAATCGTGATTAATGATTTGATTAAGGAAACATGGCTGTCCAAACACCGCAGTGATGGACAACCATAACCATTCAACTAACCGTCTAATCTGTTTTTTCCAGTTTTAGCCAGGAAGGTCTTACATTCTGTTCCGTATTGGTGAAGCTTACAACAAAACCAGCTGATACTTTTTTAGGAGCATCTAACGTGAATTCTATACTCGTTGATCCATCGTTGCCCAGACCGGCAAAGTTTGTTGATGCCAGTGCTGCAGTAGGCAAGTCTGCTATATCCGGCAGTATATCTCCCACGGCTGCTGCTATATATCTCGGGTCGCTGCCATTGTTACTAATGATCGGGTTATCTCCGGCAAGACTCATGGTAAATTTATAGGAGCCTGCAGGAAGATCGAATGTTTGAAAGAGTTTACCATTCACAATCTGTGTTTCACCAGCGCCCCATCTTTCAAATCCAAGACTCTTTTTATCATTGGCCGGGCCTTCCCATCCGCCATCATAGCCACCTCGGCCATCGCGTGTGCGCATAGCATCGTTGGTAGACCAGTTCAGTAAATTTCCCCAGCGGTTGCCATCCCAGTCAGCTTTATCAAATGGCCATTGTGCATTCTTGAAAAAGTTATCAGGCACTTCGTTCGGATCATTGTGAGCATCTGCCGGCACTACTATTTTTACGATCTCGGTATAATTATACTTTCTGTTAGCATCGTTTACATTGGCACCCAAACGAACATAGTACGTATAGCCTGGCTTTACCGCGAGCGGGCCTATGCGATATATACCACTCGTTTCAACATCACCTACTTCTTCCATCCACGATTTGTTGATCTGCTTCCGCTGGTTATTATACTCCGCGAGGTCAATAAAATTATTCGCCCCGCAAAATTGATTAAGACTCAGGAAAGGTTTGATCTCAACAAGATTCGGAAGTCCATCGCGAATAGGAGCTTTCAACTGGCAGCTCAGGGTTAATTTCAATCCGTTCAATGAAGTTTCAAAGCCGAGTAATTGTAAATAGGGAGTGACGGTGAAATCCTGTTCGGTGGTTCCTTTGAACTCAACATTCTTAACAGTATCAATCGGCCAGAAAGCACCACCATATGGAAGCATATCGTAGGTACCTCCGAAAAGTTTGCTATTGTTGTATGAACCATCCTGCATTACAACAAGTGATTGCGCTGTAGGTGCAGACTGCTTCCACGATCTTTCCCAGATACGAATGCCCCAGTCGTTTTGTGCGGTAAGCAGATTCTCTCCGGTAAGGGCATCAATTACTCTGCCGTGAACTCTTACGTTGGGTTCTTCCCAGTTGTCTACTTCCATACAGGAAGTAACTGCGAACAGCATTACTCCCAACAGGATATATAGTATATTTTTCATAGTGTTCATCTCAATGGTTTAAGAATTAGTAAAGCGGATTTTGAGGCAAGAGGTTATTGTTCTTACCGATCTCTCCCCACGGAATTGGCTCGTAATAACATTGCTTGGAGGCAGTCCAGCTTCTGTTCCACCGGTTTATTTCATCCAGGTATATATACTTGCCTTCATCGGCTACATAGTAGCAGCTAAGCACGCGGTGACGGAACTGATTCAACACCTGGTCTGCAGTTCTCCATCTGCGGAGATCCCACCACCAGTGATTCTCACCATATAGTTCGCGCTCGCGTTCATCGCGGATAAACTGCAACGACTTCTCAATAGAATAAGGATAGTTCGCCTTGTTGATGGTGCCTATATTGGTTGAAGACATATCGATAACAGGACGAGGTACTTTAGAACCAGCACGTGTGCGAATCATTTCTATATAGTTGAAAGCTTCTTCTCTATGACCTAATTCATAAAGTGCTTCTGCTGTATTGAGGTATATTTCCCCAAGACGGAACACTACCCAATGCTGATCGCTGCGATATTCACGCACATCACTTGTCGGTCTGGATGGATCTACATATTTACGAATGAAGGCAGATCCCCAGCAGTTGTTTTCTCCTCCCTGATCCTCAAAGTGTCCGTGCGCTCCGGTAATGTTATAGGTAACTCCGTTGATGTTTGTTGTCCATCCTCTGCCACCGAGTATACGATTATCTGCATTGTTGATCGGTGCAGCACTGCTACCCTGATCAGCATCGGAAGCGAGGCCATCAAAATTTTTGTAAATACCTCTTTGAATGCTGAAGGTCTTGCCACGCAGTTCATCACCATCAAAGAACATAGTACCGCGCATGCGTGGCTCCATATCGTTTTTGATATCACCGCGATTGTCAAACCGAACCGGTGTTCCGTCCGGATTAACGATAGCAGGCATCTCATACAATTCCATGAAATCAAGTGGCGGATAACTTTCTGCTCCAACAAATGAAGACATATCCGGTTGAGGAGACATCAATGCATCATAGCTGTGACGCAGACGTGTATTACCAGGAGTCGTTATATTATAGTCCTTGATAAATATACTTTCAGGAGATCCCGGATCCAGGAAAAGATCAGCAAAGTTCTTGGCCTTATCAGCATCTTTGTTGTACAACGAAAACGGACCTGCTTCTACAACTTTACCGGCATCAACACAATACTGAAAAAATTCATCGGCCTTCGAAGGATCCATTCCAGCCATACCTGCACTGGTGGCTGCTTCACCCTGAAAACCTAAATACTGACTATATTTAGCGATAGAGCCTGCATAGAGCATGGTGCGCGACAATAAAGCAGCAGCCACATACTTATTTGCACGACCTGTCTCATCCGTGTTCGCTGACATGTTTTCAATGGCGAACGTCAGATCTTCATAGATTAATTTCCAGGTATCGTATTCTGTATTGCGAGGCACTTCAAGTGTCTCCTTCGGGGCAAGCGGATCCTGCACATCTTTAACGAGCGGAACACCACCGTAACGTTTAGCCAGACCGAAGTAATAGAAGGCGCGTAAAAAATGTGCTTCGCCCAGCAGCTTGTTATATACATCTTCGGTATAATTATCCCTATAGTTAGGAAAATTCTCAATGAACGTGTTCACGTCACGAATACGATCGTATGGCCAATAAGCAAAGCCATCGTTATCAACCAGCACCCAGGTATTAAAAAATTCACCACTCATGTTTCCAAGGCTTTTCTTGCCTTGTTCCCAGTAGTTATCCGGACGATATGCATGGTCTGAGTCTGTTCCGTAATACAGGAAATCTTCTATCGGAAGACTGTTATATATAGCCGCGAAGTATTTCTTCACACCATATTCATTACCGAAGAGTTCAGGTTCACCCAATATACCTTTGGGCTCCAGGTTCAAATCCTGGCAGGAAAGAACTCCGATACAAAAGAGTGTTATATATATAAGTTGTTTTTTCATAGTAGTAGCTCTTTCAGAATTTGACTGTTGCTCCGATTGTATAGGTCTTGTTCACCGGGTAATTATAGAATTCTATATATGCATCGCCTGTGCCTGCAGTCGGGCGTTCCGGGTCTGTATTTTTCAGTCCGGTAAATGTCAGCAGGTTGTAGGTGCTCACATAAAATCTTAAATTCTTCATTTTGATTTTAGAGAGCCATGCACTGGGAAGTGTATAGCCAATCTGCGCTGTCTTTAAGCGCATATAGGATGCATTCTGAACACCATTGGTACCGGTGCGTCTTCCATCATGACCTGTAACCGGATAGTAGCCGGCAACCCATTGTGTATTAGGATTAAAGTAATCTGCATTGGGATCTACCGGGCGCCACCGGTCTGTAAAGTAGCTCAGGGTATTCTGTCCACCGAAAGGCAATGCTTCTGTGAGTACTTCAGCATACTGTACATATACTCCCCACGCACCTTGAAAATCCAACGCGAGGTCAATGCCTTTCCATGTTCCTCCCAGAGATATACCATAGTTAAATACCGGGCGACCAACAGAAGCTATAGGATGTTGATCGGCATCATTGATCACACCATCCTGGTTCCAGTCGTTCAGCACCCAATCGCCCGGCAGTGTATTTTGCCCGAGGGGAATTTGGTAATTCTGTATTTGATCGTAGCTCGTGAGTTGTGTTTGAGATTCATTACCCCACCATATATCACTATAGCGTCCACTGGTACGGTTCCTCCATCGATCGTATGAGTTACCGGCCGGAGTTTCAAGCCAACTGGTTCTCATATTCTTTGTTGCTGAAACCTGTCCGCTTACATAGTATTTAATGTCTTTGAAGGTGTTGTCATATCGCAATGCTATCTCATATCCGAACTGACGATCTTTGTTCAGGTTTTCTTCGGGCAACGTAGCACCTGCTGTTCCGGGAATTACAGCGGCACTGGTTTCCAATAAACCGCTGCGGTCACGCTTATATATATCTACACTACCGGTAAGTTTCTGATCGAGAAATCCGAAGTCAAGACCAGCGTTATACGTATTAGCCGAGTACCACGTCAGGTTATAGTTAGGTATACCTGTGTTGGATACACCACCTGTCAACACACCATCATAGAACCATCCGTATTCATTACCATTTAAACTATACCCTATAGCTGGAGGATAATTTATTCTAAGACCACCATCATCGGCCATCTTTCCATAAGAACCTCTTACTTTCAGGTTGCTGAGAAATGTTAAACTGTTCTTGATGAACCCCTCCTCACTGAGACGCCATCCTGCTGAGAATGCAGGGAAGAAACCAAAACGACTGCCTGCAGGAAAACGCGAAGACCCATCGTAACGAAATTTGAAGTCGAATAAATACTTACCCCTGAAATCATAATTCAATTGTCCTATCAAAGATTGAGTGGCCCGGTCAAAAACCTGTCCGCTCGTACCCTGTGTAGCCAATTGATGAAGATCTTCACCGGCAGATAAGTATTCAGAATCCACCATCAGGTCGCGATAGAGACTATAGTTATCCGTGCTGTTATATCGCTCTTCGTAAATAAGAAAGCTGTTAACGTTGTGATCGTTGAAAAAAGAGTGGATATAGTGCAAGCCCAACTGCATGTTGGTGCTATAGTTGAGAAAGAAAGTTTTTGTAACACCGGAAGGTGTATTCCTTGCAATAGGTGAATATGTATCGGCATCCGGATTATACCGGTATAATTCGTAAGCTCGCTTGTAGCTGGTGATTACCGGTGTATTGGGCGAATAGTCATATATACCCTTTGCCGACAATCCTTCAATTCCCGGAATGTCATACTCCAGTGTGAGTGTTCCATTGTATTTACGATCATCGGTAATGTTATAGCCTACATAATCCGAGTTGGTTTGCACGATCATATTGGCACCTTCATTCAAAAGCTGCGCATCGCCATTAGGATATTCCGGATTATCATTAGCATAAAAGGGTGCATCCGGACGGGTTAACCACGTTAGTTTGTAAGTACTCCAACCAGTTCCATTCGGTTGGTGAGTATTAACCATGATAGCTCCGAGAGAAATTCTCGCGCTTAATCTCTTCGTGATCTGAGCATCTATATTGGTGCGCATGTTCCAGCGTGAAGAGTAATAATCACCGCTCTTATAAGAACCATCCTGCTTGGAATACCCGAGGTTAAAGAAGTATCGTATCTTATCACTTCCTCCATTTATACTCAGGTCGGTTTGAGATTGTGGTGTAGTTTTTTTAAACACCTGGTCAAACCAGTCATACGATGTTTTAGTACCGTTACGATATTCCTCAATCTGAGCATCGGTAAACATCGGGTTTGTGCGGACAAAGTAGTTTTTCCCAAAGTCCTGCCAGTTCTGTTCATTTCTCAACGTCATGTAATCAGCAGCGCTAACACTTTTCGGCACATACAGAAATTGTTGCCAGGATGTACTGCTATTTAAAGTGACATCCACTTTGCCATCAGGGTTTGCTATACCTTTTTTAGTGGTGACCACCACAACACCGTTCGCTGAACGCAAACCATACACAGCGGCACTACCATCTTTTAGTATCGTTACACTCTCTACTTCTTCTGAGCTCATGCGCGAGAAAAAATCTTTGTCGCGAACTATACCATCAATCACAAACAACGGATCGCCCATACCACGAATGTCGATTTGCGTATCGTAAGCACCGGGCGCGGCACTTTTCTGCACGATCCGTACACCCGGAAGTTTACCGGTCAGAGAGTTCAACACGTTTTCGTTTTTGGTGCGAACAATGTCTTTGTTATCGATCACCGATATAGCACCTGTCAAGGTTGCTTTCTTCTGTGTGCCGTAACCCATCACAACAACCTCATTGAGTTTTGTAACATCAGCCACGAGAGAAACATCAACAGTCGAGAGCGCCCCCACCGTAACACGTTGCGTGGTGTATCCTATAAAGCTGAACACCAGCACAGATTCATCGGAGGGAATATTGATCGCAAATTTTCCATCCGCATCCGTTACTGTACCGATAGTAGTCCCCTCAATTAATACACTCACTCCGGGAAGCCCCGAGCCATCTTCATCAGTAACCTTGCCTGTAATATCTCTGCCTTGATGCGCTGCCACCAATGTGTTATTGTCTCCGACATTGTTATGTGACGTCTCGGCCCCCACTTCATTTCTTGTACTTCCAGGTACCTGGATAGACACATTATCAACCGTTGAAAAGAGATCCCTTTGTTGCGCTTCGGAATGTTTAATCCTCGATTGAGAAGCGGCCTGGGGCAATCTGACCAACGTTCTCTGCGCTGAGGCCACCGGGCACCAGGCCAGAGAAAAAAGTAAAAACATGTAGATTTTACCCATACAATTGAACTTTAAGGTTTAGAGTTTAAGAATTATGTTACCGTTTGCGACTTGCCTTTCAATCGTTCGCGGTAATCAAACTTAGGTTGGTTCAATTAATTTTCTCTTAAATCCCTATTAATGCGAGATTTTTTAAAGAAAAACTTCTCCGGAATAGTGGTGCATCTAAAAAATTAGGGTCTCGAATGTTGAGATCTGAGGTCGCGACATACGGCCATGAAGCTGAATTATTGATGGCTGGCGATTAGATGGAAGGTATATGCAGTGCCTTTTACTCCAAAGGTTATTTCAACCCGGAAAATATCCCCATAGCTTTTTTGGATGGTGATATAATTTCAAATTAAGAAACGCTTACATCCAGGTTTTAAGTCAAAATTAATTGGCCGTTAATCAGGTTGGGATTACTTCGAAACCGATATACAACCTTGACGACCCATGATAACACGATTGATACTCCTCCTCCTGTTTGCTATAAACATAGGATACGCCCAGAACCCGGTAAGCGTAAAGAGCTTTGGTGTAACGCCCGATAATACACCAGAGGCTAACAAGATCAATTTGCAAAAAGCAATTGACTGGGCATCTACTGTAGGCGCTGCTATTTTTATTGAGCCAACAGATGAACCCTACCCGATCGCTGGCGGAATTATCTTAAAACGGAACGCATCACTGGTGGGTGTAAACGGCCCCACGCCAAGAGGCACCGTTCATGCTTCGAAAAAACAACCCGTGGGAAGTGTATTTAAAATCACAGACCGAACGCAAGCATTTATCACAGTCGAATCCAGCACACAAATAAAAGGGATCCAGTTCTGGTATCCGGAACAGACGATGAATAATCCCGATGCGATTATTCCATATCCACCTACAATACAAGTATCTCAAACAAGCATGACGCAAGGTGTATATCTTTCATGTCTCACATTTTATGGCGAATACCTGGCGATGGATTTCAATGCACCGAAGAAATTTCCCTGTGAGCTTATGACGTTCGAGCATTGCTATGGATATCCTTTAAGTGGTGAGTTTATTCGCATCGACTACTGTTACGATGTGCCGAGGATTCTCCATTGTCATATCAATCCTTCCATTCAACGCTTCATACGAGGTGGATTTAGTCGCAGTGTAGTAGATGCTGTTATTGCCAGAAAAACTTTTGCCTACGTCATCAACCATACCGACAATGCGCAGTTGATGGACCTGTTTACATTTGGTACACATGGAGGAATTTTGTTGGGCGATGAAACCTATGGACAATTGACCAACTTCAATTTTGATTGTGTGACGGTTGGTATATATAAAAAGGGATCGAATACAAAAAACAGAAACTGGCAGATAGCACAAGGATCTATTATAGCCAACTGCGGAAATAGTGTACACGAAGTACATCCGATCATCATTGAAGGACAGGGACACACTGCGATCACGAATGTAGAAGCATTCTCCGGTGGAAACGGAGCGTTAACTACTGTGAAAGAAAATCAATCCTGGGACTATATGCTGGTGAGGGGTGATCAAAAATTGACGATAAGTTTATTCGGAAGTCGCATGCGTAATTATGCCTCCGATCATCCATTCACCATTGAAAACAAACTGGCCGTAATTCAAGCAGTAGCTTGCATTGATAAGGATGAAAAAGAGTTTGTAAAGTAGTGGTGAGAGTCCGGAAGACGGGAAGCTATTACTTTCTTACTTCCGGGCTTTCCGACTCACTTACTATAAGCTCTCACTATAAATTCAACAATCGGTGCCGGATTGGGCAGACTATGCGGATGATGTTTGAAGCCGGGTTTAATGATGAGGTCGATCTTCCCTCCCAACGATTTTATTTTCTCAACGAAGGGAATTGTGTTTTCGCTCATCGGTACATCTTCGTCAGCATCACCACATACATGAAGCATGGGATATCCGCCTGTTGCAATAGCTTCAACTCTATTGATGGGACTACCCTTGAATGCAAGTGCTTGTTCATCGGAGGCTAACTTGTAATCTTCCTTGAACAATTCCCACTCTTTACGGTTAGGCACGTTCTTTTTATACTGACTTCCCGGCCAGCTTAAAAGATCGAGCACCGGGTTGTCTACATATACTGCTGCTACTTTTTCCGGATTCTTCGCTGCCCAGTTATATACATATACAGCACCACGACTCATGCCTTCCATGGCTGCTTTTTTGTTCAGGCCAGCGCTTGTCAAAAAACTATAAAACTTATTCCACCTTTCGATCGCCTCTTCGTTTCCAAACAACTCGGCAACATCGCAGTATACTAGATGATAACCACGTTCAAGCAGTGCTATATCCAGCTGTGGTTCATGCCCCCAGAACCGCGCGCGCCAAATCCAGCTTCGCTGTTTATTCGTCCATTTTGGTTTTACGATTTTACAATCACGATCAAACATCCTAAACGACATACATTCGTAGCCCATGAACGAACTGGTGTCTCCCTGAACCTTTACGTGCTGAAAAATATTGAAGCGTGTATCGCGCGATTGCGTAAGCAGTTCACTTAATCGTTTTGCCATCGCAGTAGCACCTTCAAAGTTTGGATGAATGCCATCCAGGTATAGATCAGGGCGTCCCAGGAATAAAGTATAAAGATCAGCTATTTCAACGCGCTCCCTATACGC
>NZ_DATCSD010000382.1:0-6832 GCF_036568665.1 Ohtaekwangia sp.
TCGTTAATTTGCAAATCGCTTTGCTTTCCTATACCAGCTTTTTTAAACTGATCGGCCTCCTGTTGAAAATCACGACTGCTGCGTATGGCATCTACCTCAGCCTGACTGAGAAAAGAATCTGCTACAGCATATCCTTTCTCAGCCAGACCATCGGCAATGTATTCAAATGTTTCATGCATCATGAAACAAAAATACAGACTTACTATTGCCCTACAATGAAGACGGCATTGGATAAAAGCATTTTACCATCTTCCCAGAAGCAACGGAACATCGGGTTATCTACCAGATAAATAATTTCTCCGCTTCCTTTTTCTTCTACACCAAACACCAAACTGTTGGCCAGCTTATCGTTGGCATGTTTACCGGCAAAGCCCTGAACAGGTTTCACTTTACCTTTCAGTGCACCTACATTCCAGCCGCCTTCCAGATATCCGAAGTGAAGTTCGTTTGTTTTCAGCGAGTAATATGTATTCGATAAACCAAATGCCAGTGGATGAGAATTGTCGAGAGCGATTTTATAGATAGCCCCGCCAATAAAATTTGATATCTGCTTGCGGTCTGCATCTTCATAACGCGTGAGCGCTTCCTGTTCATCTATTTCTTTTTGTTTTTTCTCAGCCTTCTCTTTTTCGTCATCCGTAGTATAGCTCTTCAAGCCAAATCCTTTTTTGTCAGCAAAAGAATTAAGACCATCGGCAATAACAATCAGTTTACCTCCGGCTGCTACCCAGCCTGATATTTTCTCCAGGAATTTTTCATCCAGCGAGGAGTAGCGTCCTTCCGGTATAATAAACACATCATATTTACTCAGCGGTACATATTTAAAATAGTCAGTGCCTAAGGTTACTATCGGGTAATGCAGCTGTTGTTCGAAGAAGTACCAGATCTCACCAGCAGAGAGTGAAGAAGTTTCTTTACCAAACAGCAATGCTACCTTGGGAGCCTTGAGGTAATTCATGGAGCCTGATCCAAAATCTTTACCGCTTTCTACAAAACCGGTTGTAGCAGTATAGATGGTGCGGCCCATACCTCTGGCAAGTGTCTGCACGGTGTTGTCAAACTCCGCTATATTTTCATTGTTCCTCCGTGTTACCAGCAAAGTGCCACGATCGAAAGATTGTCCATGTATAGTAAATGCTTTTTCTGAAGAGCGCACTTTTACACCTTTCTGTATAAGTGCCGCAAGGAAGGCTACATCTTTTATACCCTGATACTTGAATATATAGGCGTATGGCTTGGATGCTATAGCCGGACTTTCAACAACCTTTGGAGTATAGGCTTTGCCCACGTTGATGCGCTCGTTAAGTGCAAATGCTTTCAGGTTGTTGGCATACATTAAGTTCCAGGCAGTGATGTCGTACGTTAATGAATCGCTAAGATGCGACTGTGGTTCAAACACGGCTGTGATAAACCGTGATTTAGGCTGGTATATATTAATGATAATATCATCCGTTGAAACAGAAACGCTCGATGTTGTTTGTGTTTGATAATCGAATCCGCGCGTTGCTTTACCGGCTGCCGGATGACCATACCTGATCGAGTGTGTATCCATCCACTTGGTAAGCTGCTCGATCTTGTCAGGATTGTTTGTGCCCTTGATCACATACGTTTTATAGGGTGCTGCCGGATTATTCAGATTATCGCGGAAGTATTTTTCAAACTCATCTACTACACGGGTATAATTCTGTGAAGTAACTTCTACGGTAGAAAGCCCGGTAGTGTGGTGATGTGTGAGGCGGTCTTTCAGTGTAAGCGGATCGCCTTCTTCTGTGGTAACTGTTACACCAGTTTGCCCGCCCTGCTCGTACGTCATACCAATAGCACCGCTATAGGTTGGGTATGTATCGCCATAGCTGGGATAGTATAGATCGAATACTTCTTTGGTGAAATATAGCCAGCCATGCTCATCAAAATGTTTTGCGTTGTTCTTGCCGATTGTTACCTGGAACTCGCGCTGCCAATTGGAAATTATATCGTGAAAAGGTTCTGCTGCGGGAGGGAAGAAGTAAGGATGATTATGACCTTGCTCGTGGAAGTCAACATGCACGTGTGGCAGCCATTGATTATATATCTTTAAACGCGCCTGTGTTTCGGTCTGTGTGGCCCATGCCCAGTCGCGATTCAGGTCAAACATATAGTGATTGGATCTGCCGCGAGGCCAGGGTTCGTTGTGTTCGTTAGAATCTTCATCACCATTGGGAGGTGTATTGCCATACTGGTTATAAAAGTTGGTATAGCGATCGCGACCGTCAGGGTTCAGGCATGGATCGAGAATGACAACGGTATTCTTTAACCACTCCTGTGTTTTCTGATTCTGAGGATTGCTTAACTCATATAGCGTAAGCATAGATGCTTCGGTACTGTTGGCTTCATTACCATGTACGTTATAGCTAAGCCATACAATCGCTTTTTTATCGGCCGATGGTGCACCTTCTGCCATGCCTGCCCGCTTCAGGTTGTTGAGCCGGATCTGTTCGAGGTTCTGAAAATTTTCAGGAGCCGTAACCACCACATATACCAGCGGACGCCTTTCATAGGTTTCTCCGTATTGATAAAATTCTACGTTGGGCAATGCATCGGCTACATGTTTGAAGTACTCCACCACGCGATGGTGCCGGGTGAAATGTTCGCCAAGCTCATATCCCAAAAACTCCTTTGGGCTGAGAAGTTTCTGTTGGGCATGCAGCGAAAAAGAGAAAAGTAAGAGAGCTACGATCAGTAAGCGTTTATTCATAAAGCAGGGTTAAGTTCGGATGGTAAAGTATAGTAAATATAGTTAACAGGGCAGTTTAATTTTTTAAAAGGTTCTTCACTTGTGGCCAATGGTGATGTATATGTTCGTTAAAGAACACCATGGCCTGCATAACATCAAGCCGCCCCACAACGGGATGTTTATATATTTTTTTATGGATGTGCTGATCCTGTATGGTTTCGAGGAAACTATATACGTTAGACCGCGCACTATCCCACTTCTTCATCAGCTGCGGCAGTGGTAATGGCTCCGGTGTATTTTCAACGAGCGCCTGAGGAGCTTTGAAACGAAACGGCAATCGCTGTGATACCCGTAAAGTCAGGAGCTTGAGCGATTCGATAACTCCGGAATCTCCAACATCATTTATACCCAACGATTTCTTCTTCATATAGATAAGCGACATTCGTTCGGAAGTCATAAGATGCATCAATATCTGGTTGACTGACCATTTACCGGGCGGACTATAGTTCAGTATATCTTCCTGCAAGTGCACGAGTTCTGCCAGCAACGCTTTTCGTTCGGCCTCGATGGCGGTAAATCGCTGAAGAAGTTTAGGATGCATAAGTTCTTTTCGACTGTTTAAAATTAATTATCTTTAGTAAAACCAAAACGTAATCACTCCATGGAAAATCAACAAACCTCAGCTGCTGTATTATCGACCAAGGATTGGATTCTTACGCTTTTAATTTCGTTCATTCCGTTGGTGGGTTTTATCATGTTGTTCGTATGGGCTTTTGGCTCTACTGAAAATCCTAACAAAAGTAATTGGGCCAAAGCTGTTTTGATCTGGTATGCTATAGGATGTATCCTGGCTATTTTCCTGTGGGTAACAGTAATCGGTGCACTTGTTGCGTCACGAGGTAATTTCTAATTGATGGCCGGGGGCTATTGATGTTACATCTTGCGGGTAGTTAGCACAATGGTAGTGCCCTGCTTATTCTCGATGGAGAATTGCCCCTCAATAGCTTCGGCTCTTCGCTTCATATTACGTAATCCGTTTCCTTTGGGAGAACCATTGGCAGGAACTCCCTTGCCATTATCGTGTATTGTCATTCGAAATTCTCCGCGCTCTGTTGCTAGTGTTACATGTACACGGCTGGCCTGTGCATGCTTTACTATGTTGTTGATAGCTTCCTTGAAGATGAGGTATATATTCTGCTTCAGCGCAGGGTCAAGAATTTTTTTATTATCAATGCCCGAAGCCTGAAACTCGAACACTATATTTTTTGCTTGCAATACTTCGGTGGCAAAATCTTTCATGCGCAGTATAACGGCTTCAAGTGTATCATAGCGATTGTCGATAGACCACACTATATCGCTCATCGTGGTTACTACTTCGCGGCTCAGATCGCTGATGCCTTTCAGGTATGTTCGGCTTTCGTTCTCTTCCGATCCGTTCTGCACCAGGTCAGAATATATAGAGATGCGTGTTAAACTTGACCCCACTTCATCGTGCAGATCGCTGGCAATTTTGTTTCGCAGGCGTTCTACTTTTAATGATTGCTCCAATCTATACCGGTGTATGGCATACATGATTGCCAAAGACACCAGTATAACCAACGCTGTGAACCACCACGTTTGCCAGAATGGCGGACGAATAGTGAGTATAACAGATGCTCCTGGCTCCGTCCAGTAGCCATCGGGGTTGGCGGCCTTTACCCGAAATGTATAGTTACCCGGATCGAGGTTGGTATAGTGTGCTTCGCGTATGTTTCCGGCATCCGTCCAGTCATCATCTACGCCTTCCAGTTTATAGGCATATTTTATATTGCCCGGTGCAGAGAACTCCAACGCAGCAAACGAGAAAGTTATATAGTTATCGGAATAATTGAGTGCTATATTTTCTTTGGGTAAATAGGTTTTGCCAAACACGGTATAGCCCTGTATAAGCAAAGCGGGAGGCGTTTTATTTTCTTTGATCTCAGACGGATTGAATACATTAAATCCGTTTACTCCGCCAAAGTAAAATTCTCCGGTAGAGCTTTTCAGAAAAGCGTTTGAGTTGAACTCGTTGCTCTGAAGACCATCCGTTTCAGTATATTTCTTAAAGGTATAGGTCTTGGGGTTGAACTTGCTGATGCCTCCGTTAGAACTAATCCAATAATTACCTTCACCATCCTGCAGCATTTCATATACTACGTTGTTGGCGAGACCATCCTTCTCGAAGAAGTGGGTAAATTTTTCCGTGTTTACATTGAATTTGTTTAAGCCGCTATGAGTGCATATCCAGAATATACTATCGTTTTGCTGGTTGATGCTGATCACCACCTGGTCGCTGAGACCGGTGTCGTTCTTGCGATCGTATTGATAGTTGGTAAATTTTCCGCTCTTCTTGTTATATATACTCAGACCACCACCCCAAAATCCAATCCATATATTTCCTCTGGTATCGCGGTATATACAGTTGATGAAATTGGAACCGATGCTATTAGGTTCCTTGGGGTTCATTTTATACTGTGTTACTTCTTCGGTTTCCGGATTATAGTGTAACAATCCATCTTCGTTGGTGCCAATCCATAAGGTGTTGTCGTCATCCATCATCAATTCATTTACCATGGTGATCTTGCCCAATGGAGAATTGTGAGAGCCTAAGAAGAAACGTGCTTTGCTGCTATATTTATCATAACGCACCAGGCCAGCGTTGAATGAGGCAATCCAGAATACACCGTCTTTGAAGAGCATCTTATAAACATTGCTGGCTATATTTCCGCGATTGTCGCTGATGGTAATTTGTTTGAATGATCGCGAAGCAGGATCAAACACATTAATAGGTCCGCTCTCGGTGCCAACCCATATTTTGCCGGCATCATCTTCGCAGAACGACCAGATCATATTTTGCGACAAGCTGTTTGGATCACCCTGTTTGTTACGAAAAGTCTTGAAAAGATTTTTGTGCGGATCGTACAAATCAAGTCCGCTGCCCGATATCCATACTATACCAGAGCGGTCTTCCATCAATGCATATACTGCATTACTGCTAATGCCATTGGGATTGGAGGGATCGTGCTGGTAGGTGTGAAAACTTTTCGATTGATCGTCAAAGAAGCGAAGGCCGTTGTTAGTGCCAATCCACAGGTTGCCATGCGAATCGCACATTACTTTGTTTACATCGTTCGTACCAAAATCCGGAACGTGTATAAATCGGTT
Source organism: Ohtaekwangia sp. (assembly GCF_036568665.1). Taxonomy (GTDB): domain Bacteria; phylum Bacteroidota; class Bacteroidia; order Cytophagales; family Cyclobacteriaceae; genus Ohtaekwangia. The sequence continues at coordinate 5,900 of NZ_DATCSD010000382.1, forward strand.
AGTTGATCTTTCAAAAACAGTGAGCCCCGATGCATAACTGCCGATCCATAAATTACCTTGTTTATCTTCGGCAATGGAAGTAATCCGATTGCCGCTCTCAAATCCATATTCTCCCTGCGCATCGAACCGCTGAAAATGTATACCACTTTCATCTTCCACTACACGATTGAGGCCGCCATTCCATGTGCCTACCCAAAGTATACCATGACTATCGCAGAACAATGTACGCACAGCGTTATCGCTGAGTGATTGCTGATCGTCAGGGTTGTTTTTGAAACTTCGAAAGGTATTGGTATTGGCATCGTACAGATTTAGTCCGCTGCCCCACGAAGAAATCCAGAGTCTTCCCTTTTTATCTTTTACTATATAGTTAGGCCGGTTGCCGCTGATAGAAGTGGAGTCGTGAAGTATATGATAGTATTGAACAAACCGGTCTTCACTGCGGATATACCTGCAGAGCCCTTGAAATGTACCGACCCAGATATCGCCACGATCATCTTCCTGAACAGTCCACACCCAGTTGTGCGTAAGGGTTGTACTATCAAAAGGATTGTTCTTGAATACTTTGAATTGTGTTCCGTCAAACCGGTTCAATCCATCCTGGGTTCCGATCCATATATACCCGTAGCTGTCTTGAAATATACTATACGGTTGAGATTGAGAGAGTCCATCCTTAATGGTATAATGATCAAATCGGAATGGGGAAGGCTGTGCGTTAGCCTGGTAAATGAGTGACAGCAATAAAAGGACACAGTAGAGTGGGTAGTTTTTCACGGGTGCAATAACAGAAACAACGAAAATACTATTTCGTTTCGACTAAATAAATCGCCTGAGTATAGAATTTACGGATGAAAGATACCCATCACCAAAAAGATTGACATGCACCAGCAACGGATATAGGTTGTACAAGTCAATTCGCTCATGAAAGCCTGG
>NZ_DATCSD010000383.1:0-16441 GCF_036568665.1 Ohtaekwangia sp.
GCTCAGTTCTTTACAGCTTGCGTTATCTCTTTTAAAATCGGGCGATGTGAGTCGCGAAGAATTTCAGCACCTCACAAAAGCTCTGGAAACACGATTCAGTCAAACAACCGAGTTTATAGAAAACTTATTGCAGTGGGCCACACTTCAATTGAAAGGAGAGACCTACGAACCTACTTATCTTGATCTGTCAAAAATTGCGGAAGAGACGATCACACTCATGGAAGTCGATATGCAACGAAAAGACATCAAAGTAAAAAATAATCTACATCAGTCACTGCAGGCGTATGCAGACCTGAATATGATACGCTCCATTCTTCGTAACCTTCTAACAAACGCTATCAAATTTACCAGCAATGGTGGAGTAATTACGCTCAACGCGATGCGAACGGACAGACAGGTAATTTTATCGGTAGCAGATACCGGTGTAGGTATACCGGCCTCTAATCAACATCGCATGTTTACGTTGGGAAGTATAACAACACCGGGAACAAAACAGGAGAAAGGAACCGGCCTCGGACTTTTACTATGCAAAGAATTTGTTGAAAAGAACGGTGGCCGCATCTGGTTTGAAAGTGTGGAAGGGAAAGGCACTACTTTCTTCTTTTCATTACCCGAAAACCAGGAAAGCGTACAGCAGATTGCAAGTGCCTGATGGCCCTACTATATATTGCTATATTTCTATGGTGCAATAACCTCTAGTCTGAAGCCTACACCATGGTAGTTCACAATCTGCACGCTGGGGTCTTCCTTTAAATATTTACGTAGCTTGGATATAAATACATCCATACTCCGGCCCATAAAATAATCATCATCGCCCCACACTTCTTTCAGAATCTCTTCACGCTTTAATACACGATGTCTGTTATAGTATAGCAACTGAAGAACCTCCGCTTCTTTTTGCGTGAGCGTTTTTTCCATCTGCTCATTTCTCAGCGTAAGCGTGGTGTAATCAAATTCATAATTACCCAGTTGAAATTTCTTTAGCGGAGAAGGAACTGTATCCGAACTTCTGCGAAGAAATACTTCAATGCGGCACAACAATTCTTCGAGGCTGAAGGGCTTTGTTATATAATCATCGGCACCGGTTTGAAAGCCTGCAAGCTTATCTTCCATCATGGCCTTGGCCGTAAGAAAGAGTATAGGTATGTTTTGATTTTCGGCACGTACTCTGCGCGCAAGCGAGAAACCATCCAGCTTGGGCAGCATCACATCAAAAATACACAGGTTAAAAACATCTGTATGAAAAGCTGTCGAGCCTGCTTCGCCATCCGTACATAACGTAACATCGTATCCCTTCAGGCAAAGGTTATCTTTAATTACGAACCCGAGGCTTGGGTCATCTTCAACTAACAAGATTTTCTTCATGTCAACGTGTTGCTATACCGGCAAATAAAATCTGAACAAGCTACCTTTCCCTAATTCACTTTGCAGCGTTATGTTACCGCCATGTGCTTCTATAATTGTTTTTACATAGCTCAACCCCAATCCAAACCCCTTTACGTCATGTATATTCCCCGTAGGCACACGATAAAATTTCTGAAACACGCGCTTGTGATGTTCTGAACTTATACCTATACCATTGTCTTGTACCTCTACCACTACACCTCTGTCGTGCCGCAAGGTTCGTATTGTAATTTCCGGTTCATCCTTACAATATTTCACTGCATTATCAAGCAGGTTGGCCAGCACATTGGTTATATGAAGTTTATCAGCATGTATACCCAATGTTCCGCTTTCAAATATTTCTTTTACTTTACCCTTCTTTTCGCTCAGTGCCACAGCTGTATTCCGTACAGCATCCTGCACCAATTGATGCAACTCTACATTTTCCTTCTTAAGCCCTACGTCTTCTTTTTCAAGACGTGCCATTTGTAACACACGTTCTACTTGCTGCTTCAGTCGAAGATTCTCTTTCTCAATGATCGTTGCATAATTGAGCAACCGTTCCGGATGCTGAATGATGGAAGGATTCTTCAATACTTCAGTTGATACAGCTATCGTAGAAATAGGAGTCTTGAACTCGTGCGTCATGTTATTGATAAAATCCTTCTGAACTTCCGACAGACGCTTCTGCTTGAGGATAACAAACAAGGTATAGGCGAAAAAAACGATCACCAGCAATAAAACTAAAGATGAGAACGACCATATACCCATCTGGTTAATAATGTGCGCTTCACGATTAGGGAACTGCACACCAAAGTAATACCCTTGTGTAGACCACTTCGGCAATTTACTTGCTATATTTTTCTGTTTTGATTTTAGCGGGACGTAATTACCGTATACTATCTTTTCGTTGGTACAGTCATATATACCATACTCGAAATCGACCACTATATTTCGTTTTTCAAATTCTGTTCGCAGTAAAAACTCCAGCAAGCGTGCATTTACCTCACTGTTTACCATCACCACAAAATAATTGGTAGAGAGTTGTTTCACCGGGTTATTGGAAGGAGGCGGTGTGTCGTTCATGTTGTATATCTGCTCTGCCACATTATATAGTGCAGCCGTAACAGTACGTTCGAACTCCGCTTCTTTCAGATCGAAAGCACGCCTTACCCAATACAATTGAGTAATCGTTATACCGGTAATGGAGAGTGTTGCCAGTATTACAATAAGTCTGATTGTTGAGTTTTTCACAGATTAAAGGTACGAAGATTACTGCGTGTGGCGCAGCACTTTAACAGGTCGTTAACAATTATTAGGCATTCGTTAACAAAGGAATCTCTGCACACTGGCGAGTTTTGTATTGTTCGAACAAACAACAATTTCATTAATCTAAACCAGTAATTATTATGAAAAAAGTATCATTAATCATCCTGGGTCTTCTCTGCGTTACAGCAGTGCTTGCCCAATCATTAGTTTCTAATGACAAACCTGTTAACCCATTACGTTCTGCCACTTTTGCATGGACACAAACTACATTTGACTTTGGTAAGATCAAGGCGAATGCTCCTGTTACACATGAGTTCAAATTCACTAACTCAGGCGACTCTCCGCTGGTAATCACATCGGTTCAAGCTTCCTGCGGCTGCACGGTTGCCGAATACTCCAAAGATCCGATTCCTTCCGGAGCGCAGGGTTTTGTAAAGGCAACGTATAATGCTGCTAAAGTTGGTGTATTTACCAAAACAGTAACGATCAACTCCAATACGGATGCTGGCGTTGTGTTGCTTACCATTAAAGGTGAAGTGATAAACTAAAGTGCCACTCCCTTAAAAAAACAGCGAGCCTGGAGAATCTCCAGGCTCGCTCATATATATACCTATATATTTGGATTGGTGTTTTATTCTACTGTTACAGACTTCGCCAGGTTTCTGGGTTGGTCTACGTTACAGCCACGCATTACGGCTATGTGATACGAAAGAAGTTGCAATGGAATAACGGATACCATTGGCATGAATGCTTCATGAACAGCCGGCACTTCAATTACAAATTCTGACATAGCAGGAATCAGTTGATCCCCTTCTGTTACTACGGAGATCACACGACCTTTACGTGCTTTTACTTCCTGTATATTAGAAACAACTTTTTCGTACGAGCTATCGCGGGTTGCTATAAATACTACCGGCATCTCTTCATCGATCAAAGCGATTGGTCCGTGCTTCATTTCCGCTGCAGGATATCCTTCAGCATGTATATAGCTAATCTCTTTCAATTTCAACGCACCTTCCAATGCCACCGGGAAGTTATAACCACGACCCAGGTATATAAAATTGCGTGCATCTTTAAATGTAGCAGCAATCTCTTGTATCTGCTCATTGAGTTGAAGCGCCTTCTCCACTTTCGCTGGTATAGTCTCCATCTCTACTAACATCTCGTGGAATTTCTGATCGGTGATCGTGCCTTTCTTCTGCGCCACTGTGAGTGCTATCATGTTAAGCACGGTTAACTGTGCTGTGAAAGCTTTTGTACTCGCCACGCCAATCTCAGGGCCAGCATGTGTATAGGCACCTGCATGTGTAGCCCGTGCTATAGAAGAACCTACTACGTTACATACACCGAATATAACTGCACCTCTTGATTTAGCGAGTTCTATAGCAGCCAGTGTATCGGCTGTTTCTCCGGATTGAGATATAGCAATCACTACATCGCCTTCGCGGATCACAGGGTTTCTATAGCGAAACTCCGATGCATATTCTACTTCAACCGGTATACGGCAGAACTCTTCGAAGAAATATTCTGCTACAAGACCAGCATGCCATGATGTTCCGCACGCTACAATCAATATACGATCGGCACTTACCAGTTTGTTTACATACTCGCGCAAACCTCCCAATACAAGTCTTCCGGATTGTGACTCCAAACGGCCACGAAGACAATCTTTAATAGAGCGAGGTTGTTCGAAAATTTCCTTGATCATGAAGTGCTCGTATCCACCTTTCTCGATGGCTTCGAGTTCAAGATCTACAGTTTGTATATAAGGCGTGAGTGGTAAGTTTGCCGTGTTGGTAATACTTAGTTCGCCTTCGCGAATTACAGCAATCTCCTGGTCGTTCAGATATACTACTTCATTGGTATACTCGATGATAGGTGTAGCATCAGATGCAAGAAAATATTCGTTCTTACCAACGCCTACGACTAACGGGCTTCCTTTTCTGGCAGCAACCAGCAGTTCAGGATCTTCCAGCGACATGATTACAATCGCATACGCACCCACTACTTTTGTTAATGCCAGGCGAACCGCTTCTTCCAGCGAACAATTTTCGTTATCCTTAATATCTTCAATAAAGTGAATGAAAACCTCAGTATCGGTCTCACTCTCAAACTTGTGACCTTTACGAAGAAGTTCTTGTTTCAGAGAGCTATAGTTCTCAATGATACCATTGTGAATGATAGCAAGTTTACCGGATGCAGAATAATGCGGGTGAGCGTTGCAATCGTTCGGCTCACCATGTGTTGCCCAGCGGGTGTGACCTATACCTATATGACTCTTCAGATTTTTCCCCTTCAGGTGCTCTTCGAGTTCAGTAACTTTTCCCTTCTTCTTATAAATGTTAAGACCATCGTTCAACAGCGCTATACCTGCGCTATCATAGCCACGGTATTCAAGACGCTTTAAACCTTTAATAATAATTTCATGAGCCTGTCTGGGCCCTACATATGCTACAATACCACACATAAAAAATAGGTTTAATTAACAGTCGGAACAGTATAGTAAACACGAAGTACTATATTATTCTTATTAAAGGCAACACGATTTATAGTCTTGCCAAGAACATGTCTTCCAAAGGAGAATGAAGACGATGCGCCTTCGTAAGGCACAAGAACAACGCTGGTAAATTTCGGTTCGGTTTCTGTTTTAGAAAGCGCCAGCAACTGTTGAAAGAAGAGTGTCGCCGCACCTTTGTATTTCTTTGTATCCGAAGCGTAGTTCAGTGTAAAGAATCTTCCGCCATCGGCAATAATATTCAATGTACTATCGAAAGGTATAGCGCCTGCATAATAGCTTGATGTACTGCTGCGATCAAAGTTTATATATCCTTTATATGAATTTATAACCTGAATATCATTCGTATACTCTGTACCGTTGGCCTGGTACGAAAGTTTTTTAAAGCGATTATTGTCTTTAACAATCTTCACAACAAGTCCGGATGGTGGAGTATAATTACCCGGATCATCTATACCGTTGATCATTAATTCAGCTGAGTTTATTTCGGCACGATCCAGTGTTGCCGCAAACTCATTGAATTTTGAAAGATCAAGCTTTGTTACTACACCGCTTCCTGCCTGAACGTAGCGAACATCTCCATTGGGTTCCGCTTCCTGATACTTGGTTGTTAGCGAAGACAACTCAGATGCTGATCTGTCGGTTGTGATCTTGCTATAGCTTATCAGCGTACCAACAGTAAATGTAATGGCGAGTGTATCTTTCGTTGTGTGATAGTATAGCACCATGCGTGTAAAGTTATCGTTGGGTCTCAAACCAATAACTTTATCCGATTGCCCCGGCACAAATGCCAATCCTTTAAACTTTTCAGTAAAGTAATTATAGGTTAGAAAATCTGTAGCGCTGGATGTTACTGCAAGATTCAACAAACGCTGACCCAATGCATCTGCCAATCGCATCTGTGTAACGATCGTATCGGGTGTCGCATCGGCAATATTCAGATCATACTTATCCTGATCAACAAAAAATTGCTTGGAGGCAAGTGCTGTCGGATCGTATGCGGTTGTATTGCTGGTAAAGTAATTTTTTTGAAAGCTATAGGTAGTTGTGTACGGCTTCTGCTGACCACCGGTATTGGTAGTGCTGCTCACATCGTAGGAGCTTTTCAACTGATCGGTAAGTTCATGCACAAAGATTTCTTGCCTGGTATTGCCACTGGCACCATATGCATAAAAATCATGACGCAACGAAAGCGATATAGAATCGAATGTTGGATTGTGATTTGTTACCGATGTATCTAACGCACTGGTAGGCATGAACTGTGCAATCGCTATAGCTTCTGAATTACCAAAGCGCGCGTCATCCACTTTACCAACCAGTAATCGGTTAAGATCATTGGACGCGTTGTAATTGGATGTACGGATTGAATCTAGCAGCATCACGCTACTCTCAACCGGTATATCTACAAAGGAAAGATTAAATTTGGATGTTGGATTTTCGTAACCGAGGAGGCTGGTTCCATCTTCGCACGAGAAAAAAAATAGGGCAACTGCAACTATCGCCAATTGCCCTACGCGCTTAGCCCGCAAGTTCATTATAGAAATTGTAATACGATTCTGTGTAGTTTTCGTCCTGAATTGTTTCTACTTTCTTTTCCTTGATCTTTTTGAAGAGACCTTCCAGCTTCTTGGTTTCGCCAGCTGCAATTACAGCATCCGAAAATTCAACACCAAGTTTAATGAAGCCTTCAAAGTCTGCTGTTTTTAAATTACCCAGCATGTTGTCTTCAATGTCCATCATCTTCACTTTATCAAGGATATCGCCTTTGAATTTGTGAGAGAACGGATTGTTATAGATTGAGAAAACAGTTTTAGTATTCTTGAACAACGGATCGTTTTTGTAAGTAGTTTTCAAATACAGCGGAATGAAGCTCGTGATCCAATCATTGCAATGTACAATATCGGGACCCCATCCTAACTTACGCACAGTTTCAATCACGCCTTTGCAGAAGAAAATCGCACGTTCATCGTTGTCTTCGTAGAAATTATTTTCCTTATCGTGGAAAACAGATTTACGATGGAAGTAATCTTCGTTGTCGATAAAATATACCTGCAACTTGGCGTTGGGAATAGAAGCTACCTTAATGATCAGTGGCTTCTCTTCATCGCCGACAGCAATGTTGATACCTGAAAGCCTCACTACCTCATGTAACCTGTTCTTGCGTTCATTAATGATTCCGAATCGCGGCACCAGAATCCTTATCTCCATTCCCTTCTCCTGCATTGCTTGCGGAAGTTTACGAACAAAGTCCGCTACATCTGACGTTTGCAGAAAGGGGTTTATCTCGCTGGCTACATAAAGAATACGGAGTTTTGACATATTGTTGATTTTTAAAGTAGAACGGAAAATTGAGCCACAAAAGTACAAATAAATACCCCCATGATCAACTTATTTTCAGTTTTCCCTATATCTTTGCCCCCCTTTGCCACAGCGGCCTAAAATGGAGATTTTCAAGCAAATAGCCCCATTAAAAGCCTTTATTAACGCCCAGAAGCATCGAGGACAGTCTATTGGACTAGTACCTACGATGGGGGCACTTCATGCCGGGCACCTTTCCCTTATTGAGGCTTCTAAAAAGCAAAATTCAATAACGGTCTGTTCAATTTATGTTAATCCAACGCAGTTCAACAACCCTGCTGATCTGCTGAAGTATCCACGCACCTTTGATAAAGACACTTTATTATTGGAAAAAGTTGAGTGCGATGCCGTTTTTTATCCGGAAAGCACAGAAATGTACCCGGAGAAATCGCTCATCAAATTCGACTTCAGCCATCTTGATAAAGTGATGGAAGGCAAATTTCGTCCAGGACATTTCAGCGGAGTAGCATTGGTTGTATCCAAACTGTTCAACATTGTAGAGCCTGACCATGCCTATTTTGGTCAGAAGGATTGGCAGCAGTTCGCGGTAATCCGCCAGTTGGTGGATGAACTTAAATTCAACCTGACACTGCACAGCCAGCCAACTTCACGTGAAACAGATGGACTGGCCATGTCTTCGCGAAACCAGCGATTGAACGAACAACAAAGGCGGGATGCTATAGTATTTCACCAAAGTTTACTGGCTGCCAAAGATGCTTTACGAGCAGGTAAAAGCATTACGGAAGCAAGAGCTATAGTTAAAGAAATTCTGGAACAAAAGCCTGGAATAAAACTCGAGTATTTTGAAGTAGCCGAAAGCAAAAACTTAAATCTTTTGGAAAACGTTAAGGACTCGGATCAGCCAATTATGTGTATAGCCGGGTTTGTGGGTGAGATACGGCTGATTGACAATATGTTTTTGAATTGATCTGTTCGTGAGATTATTCACCTGCAGATTGTATTTGAGAAAGAAGTTTTAAAATAAAATTTCAACGCTTTGAGAATAGAAGTTTTAAAATCAAAGATTCATCGCGCCAAGATCACACAGGCAGAGCTTCACTATGTAGGAAGCATTACGATCGATGAAGACTTGATGGATGCCGCCAATTTTATTGAAGGTGAAAAAGTAACGGTGGTAAATGTAAATAATGGCGAACGCCTTGAAACCTACGTTATAAAAGGTGAACGTGGTAGTGGCATGGTTTGCCTGAACGGACCAGCTGCACGCAAGGCGCAAGTAGGAGATATTGTGATCATTATCTCGTATGCCTCCATGAAATTTGAGAAGGCCAAGAAATTCAAGCCAACAATCATTTTCCCTACTCCGGATAATAAGTTACCTTGAGCTGTTTAATTGTACTCTAAATCAATTTATAGCTCGTGTCTTCACGCCTCAAGGTTCTTATCCAGTATATTGTAATTTTTGCAATTACGTTTCTGTTGATCTGGTTTTCGTTGCAAGGATTGCAAGGCGAAAATAAATGGGATTATCTGAAGCAAACGTGGCAGTCTGCACACAAAGGTTGGTTGTTAGCAATGGCTGGTATAGCCATGATAAGCCACGTGTTGCGAGCTGAACGCTGGCGCATGCTGATGGTGCCTTCGGGACATCACACCAAACTCTCCTATAGTTTTTACTCGTTGATGGTTGGCTACCTGATAAATCTCGTGATTCCCAGAGGCGGAGAAGTATCGCGTTGCTATAATCTTTACAAGCTCGACAAAACTCCCGTAGATTTGTCGTTCGGCACAGTAGTAGTAGAGCGTATTGTTGATATGCTCTGCCTGCTGATACTGATCGCTATATCTTTCGCTGTAGAATCCGAAAAACTTTTTCAATTCATTGACACATTGCCTATTGGCAAACCCGGAGATTCTCTTCGAATAAATTTGTTACTCTTCGCTGGTATAGGGGTATTGCTGGTAGCCATAGCGTTGTTCTTCATACTTCGCAGCAATCAGAAGTTAAGAGCTTTTGTAGCTAAAACGTGGCAGGGTTTTAAACAAGGGTTGTCATCTGTATTCCGGCTAGAGAACAAAGGTCTTTTCATTTTATACTCTGTTCTCATCTGGCTGCTATATTTCATGATGAGCTTTACCGTGCTCAAGGCGTTCCCTTCTACCAGTTCTTTAGGCTTTAGCGCAGTGCTCAGTTTATTTGCTATAGGTTCTATTGCCATGGCAGCTCCATTGCCGGGAGGTACGGGCTCTTATCACGTACTTGTTCCACAAGGATTAGTATTTCTCTATAGTGTACCCAAGTCAGAAGCTGTAGCCTTTACCTTTATCTTTCACGGATGGCAAACGGCTATTATGATTGTATGCGGAGCAATCTCGTTATTGATCACCTCCTATATTGTTCGTAAGAAAGCTTCGTAAGTATATATGCTATAGTTTATTCATGTATAGCCACCGCGATCTTTGAATCGGCCGTTCCATAGTACAACAACCATTTACCTTTGAAATATACCAGACCTTCCAGGAAACAAACCTGGTTAACCTGTCCTGTTATTTCGTAAGGCTTCTCAGGTTTTATAAAATTCTTCTCTAATCGGTCGATAAGTTTTGTCGGGTCGTTCTTATCAAAAAGTGCTTGTCCTCCACAGTAAGCACCGGGCGCAAGGCCGGGTTCGCCACCCGCTTCCAGGTTCATACCATTGTAGATCAATACAATTCCTTTTTCGGTAAGTATAGCATACGGTCCGCTTTCAACCAGGCGACTATCAAAATATCCTTTGCGTGGTTTCAATACACTCTTCAGAGAATCATCCTCGCGCACAGGCATCCAATGTATAAGATCATCGGATGTCGCCATAAATAAATTTGTATCACCAAAGTACATCCAGTATTTACCGTTGATCTTTTCTGCCACTACGTGTTCTCCATTCACACGCGATACAATGGCACCCGATTTACTCCATGCATTTTTATACCTTCCCTGCAAAACACGACCGTGTTTTACCCAATGAATAAGATCGCTCGAAGTTGCTACGAGTAGCCGCGCAACGGTTCCGTCATACGCAGTATAGGTCATAATATACCTTCCATCAGCTGACTCAACAATGCGCGGATCTTCTACGCCACCTTCCCATTCATATTGTTTGAGACTATCATTGTCAGGAAAGAAAACAGGCTCTTTCATCTTGGTAAAATGTACACCATCGTCACTTACAGCAAGGCCCAGACGGGAAGTGCCTGCATATTTACCGATCTTGTCTTCAGCACGAAAAAGAAGATACACCTTTCCATCACGCACAACAGCCGCAGGGTTGAACACATCTTTCTCATCCCACTTCACATGGCTTTTAAGAATCGGGCACTTAAAGGTGTTGGTGCCAGCTGTGAGCACAGGATTAACACTATCAACTTTAACAAAAGGTAACAGAGCCCACGATGAGTCGCGTTGTATTGCTGTAGATGGAGTATCCACCGGCTTCTGCTTACATGCTACGACCGACATAACAATCATGCACAACCAAAGAACATCCTTAAATTTCTTTTTTCGTTTCATGTGGATATAATTATATTTCAGCTTATGCTGAGGAGGTATCATCAATTTTTACTTCTCAGATTTATAAACGTTTAAGTTACTATTATGAAAACGAAAAAGAAACGCGTTGAAGACGAGCTCATCAAAGAGGCATTGGAAGAAGAACATCGTATTCGTAAAGCATTCAAGGATAAAGATTGGGCAGAAATAAAGGGAGCCAATAGCTGGATGATCTTCAAAGTAATGTCAGAGTTTGTAGAAGGACTCGAAAAGCTGGCGAAGATAGGGCCGTGTGTTACCATCTTTGGATCGGCACGAGTTAAACCCAGCAACCACTATTACAAAGTAGCAGAAGAAATTGCCTATCAACTGGTGCAACAGGGATATGGTGTAATAACCGGAGGCGGCCCTGGTATAATGGAAGCGGGTAACCGTGGCGCCAATCGTGCCAAGGGTAAATCTGTTGGCTTGAATATTTACCTTCCTCATGAGCAGAAAGGAAATATCTATATAGATCCGGATAAACTTATTACGTTCGATTACTTCTTTGTGCGCAAAGTTATGTTCGTAAAATACTCACAGGGCTTTATCGTTATGCCTGGGGGATTTGGTACACTCGATGAATTGACGGAGGCGCTCACGCTTATTCAGACTAAAAAGATCGGACGCTTTCCGATTGTATTGGTAGGTAAAAAATTCTGGGGAGGTTTACTCGACTGGTGGAAAAAAGTATTGGTTCACGATGGTATGATCAGTGAAGAAGACCAGGAGCTTTTTGATCTGGTAGATACACCGGAAGAAGCTGTGAGAGTGATCGATGAGTTCTACTCCAAATATTTACTGTCTCCAAATTTCTGATACCAGGAACGGGACAGTGTCAATTATCGTTGAATACGAATAATCCCCACAATAACTTCAGGCTTATTCGGAATGGAAAACAACTCCACACAATCATCCAAGAAAGATTCCTTTTTTTCGATCGGAAGTCTAACGGCTTCCGATTTTATATCTATTTGCACACTGGTTATACTGTTTGGCTATATTTTCTATAACCAATCACGACAACCTTCGGCTGAAGAAACTATTTCTGATGAAGGTGTCATCGAAACGGAGTACGATGATCTTACATCCCCTTTGCCTGCTATAGCATTTGATCTCCCCAAAAAGATAACCTTTGCCGGTGAAGATGTTCCGCTCGATATTCCGGATGTTCGCGAGCGACTGGACAAAGAGTTGCAGATAAATTGTTACCTCCATAGCAACACTATATTTCTCATCAAGCGAGCACACCGTTGGCTGCCACAAATGGAAGAGATTCTTCGGCGCAATGGTATCCCGGATGATTTTAAATATCTGCCGCTGATTGAAAGTAATTTATTGAACGTTACTTCTTATCGCGATGCTGTGGGCTATTGGCAAATACTCGAATCGTCAGGTAAAGAGCTGGGTCTTGAAATTACCAAAGAAGTAGATGAGCGCTTCGATCCGCTAAAGGCTACGGAAGCTGCTTGTAAATATCTGAACAAAGCTCACAGTAAATTTAGCAACTGGTCGCTGGTAGCAGCATCGTATAACCGCGGCATGGGTGGTGTTGAACGCGCGTTGGAAGATCAGCATGTTCAATCTTATTACGATCTGTATCTGAATGATGAAACAGCACGCTATGTATTTCGCATTCTTGCTATAAAAGAGATCATTGAAAATCCGGTGAAGTATGGTTTCAAGATCGAGGCACGCCAACTATACCAGGAGGAAGCTTTGCGCTATGTAGACGTTACCGAAACAGTAAACGACCTGGTATCATTCTCCCTTCAGCAAGGCATAAACTATAAATTACTGAAGCGTCACAACCCATGGTTGCGTGAAGATAAACTGACAGTTAAAAAAGGGAAGCGCTATCGCATAGCTATACCTTCCTGATATATACTTTAAACAACATTTATATACTCAAACCACCTGTAAATGCGCCCATATATACTCTCTGAAATCAACTGGAAAACTATTCAGGAAACGCACTACAAACTTGCTGTTCTTCCGTGGGGTGCCTGTGAAGCACACAACTATCATTTGCCCTATGGCACCGATATTATCGAGGCCGATCGTGTAGCAGCAGAAGCTGCGCGTATAGCCTGGGAAAAAGGATCGCGCCTGGTTGTATTACCCGTAATTCCTTTTGGTGTAAATACAGGACAGTATGATGTAAAGCTGGATATGAATATGAATCCATCCACACAGCTCGCAGTTCTTCGTGATGTAGTAGATGTATTGAATCGCCACGGTATACATAAACTTGTCATACTGAACAGTCATGGTGGCAATGATTTTAAAACGATGATCCGCGAACTCGGTCTTCAGTTTCCATCCATGTTCCTGTGTCAGTGTAACTGGTATCAGGCCGTTGATCAAAAAGAGTTTTTTGAGAACAAAGATGATCACGCAGGAGAAATGGAGACCAGTGTGATTATGCACTTAACACCTGAGTTGGTTCGCCCGTTAAGTGAAGCGGGCGATGGTGCAGCAAAAAAATTCCGGATCACAGGTATACGCGAAGGCTGGGCCTGGGCCGAACGTAAATGGACACAAGTAACAAAAGACACCGGAGTAGGTGACCCTCGTAAAGCCTCAGCAGAAAAAGGCGCGAAGTATTTTAAAGCTGTCACCGAGAAGGTGGGCAATTTCTTTCATGAAGTGGCCAGTGCTGATAACAACGATATGTATGTATAATAATCCGTTAACATTACACGTTAATTATTATAGGTTGCCGATAGCAATTAACCTGTAACTAACTACTAACGACAAAAAAAATGGCTGCTCAATTGGCAGCCATTTTTGTATTCCGGTATATTTCTTTTCCCTTCTCATTCCATTCAGCCTTGATATAGGGCATGAGATCTTTATCGAATGCTTCTTTGGAATACGAGACTATTTTTTTTCGCTTCCCGTTAGGATAGAACTCTGTCCAGTCACCAATTTTTTTATCCCAATGATATTCTCCCTGCACAGCCACCGCGCCATTCTCATGAAATAAATAATAGAAGCCTTCTTTTTCACCAAACTCGATCGGTATCATCTCTTTCATTTTTTTACGATCCATCGGATCATAGTATGTTACCATCGACTCGCGCGGCCATCCGCGATAATATTTTTCTTTATCAGTCAGCACACTGTCACGGCTATAGGTGAGCCAGCGTCCATGTTTGGTTCCTTTGTAAAATATACCTTTGGCGAGTACAACTTCACCTTGTCTTTTTTCATAGGGGCCATGCAGTAAGACACCTTTGGTTGGATCGAACGTTGTAGTCTTTCTGATTTCCTTGCGCGTAAAATCATACCAGTATATATCGCGTACAAACGTCTGTGGCTTTTCTGATTTCTTCAGGTAATAGAATGTCTCATATGTTATGCGATCGCCAAAACCTTTGCGCGTAAATCCCTTCTTGGTTTTGATACCATAGAACACTTTCTTTTTTACTTTTTTCTTCTTGGGTTCAGCAGGCTCTTCTTCTTTTTTGAAGTCGAGCGTAGCAGGAGTATCAATAGAGAATCGCTGTTCTTCCGGCTCAGCTGGTTCCTGCGCAAAACCAACCATACAGGTAATTGCCAACAGACTGATCAACAGAAAATGACGAATCATAATTTGGGTGCTCAATGGGACAACGAATTTAATTAAAATTTAGTGTGAAAGATTATGTTAAGATGAAACTTCCGACTATTCAAAAAGGTTCAACCAAACATCAGCACTCTATCCATGAGCCATACGTCAAGAAAAATTTTAGCCATCAGTGGAAGTCTTCGTACAAATTCCTCCACACACTTTATCATTGAAGCCGTTCGGAAATATATTCCGAATACATTCACAGTTATCCGGTATAACGGTCTCGCATCGCTCCCGCAATTTAATGACGCAGATGAACCCAACGACTCCGTTAAAGATTTGCGCAGGCAGCTTGCAGAAGCGGACGGTGTTATCATCTGCTCACCGGAGTATGCATTTGGCGTTCCGGGGGCACTCAAAAATGCTTTGGACTGGACAGTATCGTCAGGCGAATTTGTTGATAAGCCTGTGGCTGTTATCACAGCGGCTACCAGTGGTGAACATGCACATGCTTCACTGTTACTTACGTTGTCTGCACTTTCAGCAAATATAGCAGAGGATGCAAAGGTCCTTATACCCTTTGTACGTGCAAAGCTCGATGCCAATGGCCATGTAAAAGATGCCGATACCCGGCAGGCACTTGAATCGGCTGGCAAAGCATTTATAAATTCGATTCAGAACATTTAGAAAGATTGTTACGTTTGGTACCTTACGCACTCAAATTATTATATATCCATGGCCGAAGAATTAATTATAGCTTCATCTACTAACAAGAAAGAGCGTTACGATATACTTATTCCGCAGATAGAATCTTTGATAACAGGAGAGCCTGATCAGGTAGCTAACTTCTCCAATATTGTTGCTGCATTAAAACAAACCATGAATTTCTTTTGGGTTGGATTTTATATAGTAAAGAACGATCAGCTTGTACTCGGTCCGTTTCAGGGGCCAATTGCCTGCACACGCATCAACTTTGGTAAAGGCGTTTGTGGCACATCGTGGAAAGAAAAGAAAACTATTCTGGTTCCCAACGTAGATGAATTTCCCGGGCATATAGCTTGCAGCTCTGCATCAAAATCAGAGATTGTATTGCCGGCATTTAAGAATGGAGAAGTAGCCCTTGTACTGGATGTTGACAGTGATGTGCTAAATGATTTTGATGATACCGATCGCGAAGCTTTGGAAAAAGTAATGCGCATCATTGAAAATATACTGTGACAAAGCAAGCGCTAAACGCATTCTATACTTCCCGAAAAAATAGTTTTTCGGAGAGTCTGGCTTCCATCCGGAAACGCATCAACCTTGTTTCGAATATACGCCTTGCTATAGCGTTACTGATAATACTCGCTATATATTTCGGACTAACTTACTACACGTGGTTGTATGCAACTTTACCGCTGCTCTTTGTTTTTATATACCTGATACGCGTTCACAGCAAACTCTTTGATGAGAAAACCCACCTGGAAAACCTGGTGAACCTGAATGATGCGGAAAGTAAAGCTGCCGCAGGAGACTCTTCATCGTTTGTTAATGGAAACGA
Organism: Ohtaekwangia sp.; assembly: GCF_036568665.1. Lineage (GTDB taxonomy): Bacteria > Bacteroidota > Bacteroidia > Cytophagales > Cyclobacteriaceae > Ohtaekwangia. Next base: position 16,151 of record NZ_DATCSD010000383.1, read on the forward strand.
GTTTATCGATCCTCACCATCCCTATACACACGATCTGGATATTTTTGGAGAAGGCTCGCTCTTCCAGTATACCAACCGTTGTAATACATTGGGTGGCAAACAAAAATTTGCCAATCGTTTATCATCATCTCTTCCATCGGCTACGCAGATCTACGAACAGCAACAGGCTATACAAGAGCTCGCATCGCTCACTGACTTCCGCCAACATGTACAGGCAGCAGGCAAAGAGCTCGAGGAACAACCCAGTGATCGTGCGCAGCTCGAAGCATGGTTAAAGCAACCTTCCTTTCT
>NZ_DATCSD010000384.1:0-7547 GCF_036568665.1 Ohtaekwangia sp.
GGCTTTAATATCTGCCCGGCAATGGCAAGCGGTGGTGCATAGTCGATCGTTACATGAACAGGCCCCAGGGCACTCGCCCAGCAGTTTATGGCTGGTGAGTAAAAGCGGGTATAATAGTCACCGGATTCGTACACTATATAATTGCCGTTTACCGGGTGATTTACATCCGTAGCCGTACGAGCCTGTTGCCAATAATGGCCGGCCCATATACCACCACCACTGGCAGTGAGTGTTTGCCGGTGGTAAAACGACCCAGTGCCTAAAGCCGGCTGAAGCGTTGTTTTGGAAACTTCTACTGTGACCTGATTTTCATTCGTACAGGCTTCTCCTGAAATAGTCAGACGGAACGTAGTGGTCGTGGAAACATTATTGAACGTAACGGAAGTACCCGTAGCCGTATACCCGGCGGGAACCGATCGCCAGATAAAATCATAGCCGGAATTGGTATATTCAGCATCTACCGACAGGGTTACACTTCCTGTTTCGCATAGCTGCTTGGTGCTGGCAGTAATGGGTGGTCGGGGAACCGCCTCCAGAAAGACGCTCGTCTGGGTATATACCGGCTTGGGATAATTACAGCCGGTTGTAGTTCCACATGACGTGCCAAGCTTCACGGTATGGCTACCCGCAGTGGTAAATGTATACGCGAAGGATTGCTGCGTTGAAACCTGAACGCCATCAATGATCCAGAGGTAATTCGTAAACTCTGCTGAGCAGTTATCCGGATAAAACGTTATCGGCTGTCCGACACAGTTGCCACCCGAATGCCGAATATCACATCCTGTTTGCATGGACGTTTGGCCAAAACTTGTCAAGTTGCAGGCGAGCAGACCTATAAAAAATATTTTTATATACAAACGCTTCATAATAATACTATAAAAATGTGTGTGCGCTATAATGTTTATTCAATGCCGACACTTCCCGGCTTACAACTGCAACCTGATACGGTGCCATTATTATATTGGCAGCAATTGCCGGAGGCAAGAGACTGAAGATCAGAAGGGATCTGCGATAATCTGCTTGCGTACATCCAGCTGCCCTGGTTGCCGCACACATCGTAATAAGCATATTTATACGTGCCATCATAGCAGGTATTGCCGTTGCCATCTGTGTAACCATTGCATACTACCACTCCTTTAACCGAATTGGATCCGAACTCCGCCCGCAACGTATGGGCTGTCTGAACATTTTTGAACGTAATAATTTTACCGGCACTTTGGATCGAAACCAGTGTTCCATCGGCAAGCGTTACCGAAGATTTATCAATATCGATCTTCTTTCCATCAATCAAGACAGCACCCAGATTATTATACTGACAATTGTCGCGCATCTCGAAGCGAAGATCTTTACCTTCTACGATCGATACATTCCCGGAAGGATATATATACCCTCTTGCGCCCACGCTGGAGGCGTTGACGGTAAGCATATAAGGATTGCTCGCTCCATAGTTATAGTCAATATCGCCCGTCTTTACTATCCCATTGTTGCCATACGCTGCCTTAAAGCTTTCTTTGTAGGTCGAAGTGAGGCGTCCCATCGCATCATAGCGGTATTCCGTGTAAAGGTTATTGTTATCAAGTATATGCGATACTTCACCCCATTGGTTATACACATAGCTGGTCATAGCGGCATCAACCGGTCTTACACGGAAGTCGTCAAAGTACGTAGTGTTAGCACCCGCCTCACACCACAGCTCCAGCTTTGAAGCTGTCGTTGTGTTTACGGCTATATCGGCTTCCAGCAGATACCAGTTGCCTGCTTTCCCTTTGTTCTTTACCGGAGCAATGATTTCACCATTCGAGTCGAATTTATACTTGATCGATGCTATAGGCTGCGATGACCATACACTTACGCGATACGTGCGTTGCTGTCGGGGGGATTGCATATAGTATGTAAAACCACGTCCACCTGCCAAAGCGGTTATTGAGGTGCTTCCTGTATGTGCTGCCGAGGTATTTGAGGCCCCATTCTGGTAGACGTCACTTCCAAATAATCCGTTTGAAGGTTTATCTTCGGCTCCGGAATAAGCGAACTCCCTATAGTTGGCATTCGCAGCGGTAGCTATAACACGTGACTGATCGGATGACATGCGAGTGGCAGCAAAATTGCTATTAACATCTTGTGCCTCCAGTGCATGAGAGTTTACATCAAACAAAGTTATGGCGCTGGTCTTCTGCCACCCGTCAGGAATCGGATCATTAATATTCCAGGCATTAAAAGCTGTTACACTTGCAGCCGGATAGAGTCCATCAACTGGTATAGATACATTATCGCTGCCTACAAAGGTAAAGGTCGAGGCCTTTCGCCAGATACCAGGTTGTACAAAAGGCTCATTCACTAATTTATCTTGTTGAAGAACTTGTAGTTGATCACTCCAAGTTTGAATGGATGCAGAAACAAGACCTGTCTTTTTATTATTCTGGTTTGGATCAACTTTATAGGTATACGATGCGGCCTCTTGGGTCAACATGTTTTTACCCCCAGCAACAGCAGGTCCCATCGCGGAATACTGCCTATAGGCCGGTGTTGACTCCGAAAAATATACATTACCGTGACCATCCGTTGATTGCGACCTGGTAGCTTGACCAGAGTAATAATCAAAGGCGAGCGTTCTGGTAGTTGTAGTTATACCTGTCTTGTAATTTACCGTAGTCTGTCCAATTTGAATTGACGGGTATTGCTCGCGCTTTGTTACTACACCTTGAAGTTCAAAATCTGTATCCTTTCTGGAAGCAAAGCGGGCATCGGAGAAACTTTCCTCAATCACCCCCTGATTATTGAATTGGGTCGAAAGCTTAGATTCATATTCCGAGTTATCGGTCACATCGTCATGCAAATAACTATTGGTAGTTTTTGAAATTATCTGCTTATCATTGTTATACAAGGTCATCGTTTTAAGACTTCCGACTCGCGATGTGTAGTCTTTTAGGGTAACGTTTCGTATTGATTTCTTGCTATAATTTACAAAATCATCGTAGCGCTTCTGAGAAAAATCAGTAGTCTGACTATTACTGTACTCAATTGTAACATCCGTTGGGTTAAACACTTCAAACTGATATTGAGTATAGTTCGGATTTTTTGCCTCTTGTGCGTTCTCTATGATGTACTCCTGAACCTTTACATATTCGTATAAAACACCTGGCGGTGGAATCTCTCTGCTGTTGGCTAGTAGTTCCCCAAAGTTTTTATATATATTCTTTTTATAGATTTTCTGAAGTCTGTCTTTATTTGTTGCATTGAAAAATTTATTATTATCATCATCTGCTAATGGATAATTAAAATCAACATTATCCAGTGAGCCAGGTTCATAGGAAGTAACGCCCGAAGTAACTGCTGCGTTTACTGCCGGTTTTGTATAGTCATACGTAGTTCGATTTGTTTTATTCAATGATGTAACTTCGATAGACCTTAAACGTATTCCTCCGCCCAAATTCAGAATATCATTTCCTATTTTGATATTACCTGCTACAAATATGGGCGGGCTATATTTGATAAGGCTTTTGTCTTCCAATCTTCTATAGAACTTCGTTAAATCAGAAGCGGTTACTATTTCCCACTTACCATCAACGAGTGAAGCTGATTTCACCACCAGCACACCGTCCTGCAGGTTCTCACTAAAATCAAAGTAGGACGGAAAACGATCGAAGCCACGGTACGGATCAACGAACAAGAATGTATAAGCCAGCTCATTGCCCTGACTCAACAATTTATCAATTCCATCATAAGAATTAGCCAGGGTTACTTGTGAATCCGTATCATTTATTTTTTTTACGTTTTCTACTACAAGGCTACTGGATTGATACAACACCGGCTTCGCATAAGAGTCCGATTCGTATTCGAATTTCACCTTTGCTCCTGTGGACGTTTCAACAGACCGCAAGGACCAAACGTCCAGCGATTTTGCCGATATATCAGAAACAAGTCTTCCCACATGACTATCAGCGTGCGGATCACCAATATCAAAATCGCTTTTGAATAAACCCCATATATCAGAAGCATCCTTGTCATAGGGAGGATTTTTGGTTTGCTGCCATGTTATCGATCCGGAGGGAGGTGTTTGATTTTTGAAAATCTTTAAATAATGGATATCTGACTCAATATTGATCACTACCCCATAGTATGTCTTTCCATCGCTTGCTGTTAAATTCAATATATCCCCTTCGATCAGTCCCGAGTTAGAAGCATAAAATGAGTACTGGTTAGAACTATTGCTCAGGTTGCTATTTCCACGTGAAGGATTTTCCAACTCATATTGAAATTTCATTGGTGGAAGTAAATTTGCTCCACCTTTACCAAGAAAACTGATTCCATTTAGAGTAAGCTTTCCATAACGTGGATAGTCACTTTCGTTCAACGATGGAGTACCATTTTTCAATAAGTTGAAGTCAAAACTATTTGCAGTTCCCGGACTTAACGCGGACTCCTTTTCATCGGAATCAAATTCAATAACTCGGAGTGCTTTGCCCTTTAAAGTCGATTGATTAAAGTCATCAATGTCCAAAACATTTTGATAAAAATGATAATTGGTGGTATAGTTTGTGAAGTCGCATTGGTCTTTTAAAATCGTATCGTCAACATCAGAAGCGATCTGCCAATTGATAGTTGAGGTCTGCGCATAGGCTTCACCGTGCAGCTTGGAAAGCCCGCTGTTTGAAAGATCAGAATTTTTTATCAGTACAATTGATTTGAGTTTTAATGTGCTTGTTGGCAAAGGCGTATAACTACCTGTACCGCGATCAACAAAATCTTCGTCAAAGACATCAATCTCCTGCTGCCCATGTAAACGATAATAATTGTGATGAATTGTTTTTTGACAGGAGCATGTCTCACTCTTGGGTGTGAATCCTCCTATACGGATATCTGGAGCCGTCCTAATAACTTTCTGGATTGGTTGAGGACCGCCGGCTGAAATAAGATCATAATCTGTCAATTTTTGAGGGCGACCACTAATGGTATAGTTGTCACCGATCCGATCTTTACGGAAATATTCCGAAGTAACATTTCTCAAAAGATTCAACACCCCTTTACCGTCATGTCGTATATCCTTAACGAAAAGCGCAGTATGTGTCTTTGTATGGATTGCGTCCAAGTAATAAATTTCCTTTACACCAGAAGAAAAATTCTGAAAATTGGCATCGAGATCTGAAGCCATTCCCTCTGATGGATTTCTCCAAGCATATTGATCTGTCCACTTACCATATTCAAATTCTACCCAGTATCCCCAATCGTACTCATTGAATTTGCCATCAGCAGTGCCGTCTGGCCCGCGATCTATATAGTCAGGGCCTGTTATGCCTGTCAGGTACCATGTATAAGCATACTTACCACCTTTTAAAAATTCATTGAAAGTTTCTGTACCTGTTTTATTGCCAGAATAGGCATACTCATTAAATGAATAAGCAGGCAAAGCAAAATGATACTTCACTCCGCTTTGGTTTACAATAACAAATCCACCTATGTTGTCGTCATCTGTCAAATCATTAGGTGTGGAACGAGTAAAGCCACTACTGGATGTCTCCATAAACCCTGAGGTCGTTACCCGGGGATATTTATTGACAATCTCGTCATTTGTAAACCAGGTAACATAGTTAGAGCCCTGTACATCATTGGAGGTATACGAAGTAGAACCGTTTTCACCTACACGTAAATCTGACCCAGTTGAAAAATTATACTGTAATGGAGTTTGATCAGGATTCGAAGGATTTAAATTTATTTGCCCTGGTGTGAACTCAAATCTATTGGAAAAATCGTTGATAAAGCGGAACTCTGCCCGTAGGTTGCTCTCATTAGAATTGGATTTCGAGATGTCGTATTGAATTGTCTGATAATCCTTTCCACCATCAGCATTCGTGCTATAGTTGTTTCTTTTGTAAAGATGCCGCTGAAAATAGTAAGGTCGCATATAGCCCGACACTCCTTGCGCATGTACCAGGTAATTATCAAAACCGGGAAATGATCCTCCCAATACCTTATCGGATGTAGGGTTATCGACAATGCCTCCGTCCAGTGTAGGGTCTAACAGGGAGTAGGTATCATAGGCGTTGTCATCAAAATAATCTGGTGACAATTCTGCTGAATGATTCGGATAATATAGCGCTCCATTTACGTAAGAATAATCTATCTCATCTATCCAATAACGCTGATAAGAATAACCATGATTTACCCACACATTATACCAAACTGGTATTGGAATATCAAAACCTGAAGTGGAAGTGCTTAGATAATGCGAGGCAGAATTGTTGGATACACTGGCCCCCGCTATGCTGACGCTGGCAGATATACCTTTATTTCCTGTTGAAATGGTAGCTCCCATGACACTGCCACTGTCATGATTTTTGCCATTTGAATATGTTGCACTTACCCCCGCAGATCCATAAAATCCAACACTTTGAAAATTGGTATTAATCCCCAAACCAGCACTGAGAAACCCGGCCTTCTTTTCACCCTCCCCAAGGGGAGTTGTTAAATGTAAACCTGCGCTGGCATAAGGATCACCATAAGGGCTTACTCCTATAGTGGCACCAATACCAACATTGCTGCCAGTAAACGTATAGCCAACGCCTAAATACATACCAATACCAAATCCCTGGTATGTATCCTGAGAAAAGGATAATCCTGCAGACACTGAAGCGGGGCTTTCCATCAGACCAACAGAAACACCAATACTGTAAGTTTTGGTATGACCACCTTCCCAAAAGTACCGCGATGCATTATTTTGCTGCTTCTGGTCATCAGCAAATCCATTAACATTTCGAACGATTGCACCAGGGTTTAATGTGAAACCAAGGCCCACCCAAGATGCATCCTCATTGGGCTGGATACCAGCATGGTACGATAAAGAAAGCGGGTATCCGCCAGATGGACCGGGCACTTCAAGCAAAGGAATATTGTAAGCCAAATCTCCGGTTAAAAGATTAACCATATCCGTGGTATCGACTGGCTCGAAGCTGGTCGCCTCCGGAGCGGTTGGCCCGGAGGTTAAAGCCCATGAAATGGTTGGTGCTACCGTGTTGAATACAGTTTCAAGAAGAAGAAAGACGGCAATGCTTTTCAGCAAAATTCGATTGCGTATCATATAAGGTTAAAGTAGAAATTCTTTATAGTAATTGTGTTAGTTCTCAAAAGTCACTTCGGGTATATTTTCAAGATCGCTCATTTCAAAGCGAAACCGTTGATTTCCGATACCCAGTCCAAATTCATTCAGGTTAAACTGAATCCAGTCTTTACCTTTCGCTTTCTCTTTACTAAAAACAAAAAGTAAATCTGTGCTATTGCTCATACCATAGGTGCGATTCAACATAAAATCACCTACTGGTATAGAGTCGTTAGCCGATGTAGTCAGCGTAACATAGTTATTCATACGAAATGAAAGCGTTTGCACCAGGTCACCATATTGATCACTGGCGGCCTGATGGAGCGCTTCTTTATTGTTTGCTGAAAGACTCAGTATAAAGTATAGATATTGACTATACTTCTTTCGAAGTGTGTCGATCTGCTCAGGAGTAGCTTTATGTTTGCCAATCTCCTGGTATACCCACAAGTCAGTT
>NZ_DATCSD010000385.1:0-24471 GCF_036568665.1 Ohtaekwangia sp.
TGAACCAACCGCTGGTGTACCGGTTGTGGCGTCAGCTGCACTGCCGGGTAGCTATGTTGGGACGAGATAAGCGCTGAAAGCATCTAAGCGCGAAACTCACCTCAAGATGAGACTTCCATTAAGGGACGTCAGAGATGATGACGTTGATAGGCTGCAGGTGTACAGGCAGAAATGTCAAAGCTGAGCAGTACTAATTACCCGAACGCTTCAATGGGGGTGGCTTTGCAAAAGAGCCATCCCCGCACAACGAAACCGATCAAGACTATGTGCTTGCTCGTCTCACTGCAGATCTTTATTGACGCTACTCTTTTTTCAGATATGTCAAAGACATTAGGTCTAAGTCGGAAGGACTTGGATAATAATCTTAAGGTGACTATAGCGGCGGGGATCACCTCTTCCCATTCCGAACAGAGAAGTTAAGACCACCAGCGCTGATGGTACTGGGATAACACCTGGGAGAGTAAGTCGTTGCCTTTCTTTTTACAAACTAAGCCTTTGGAAATCTTCCAAAGGCTTTTTTCTTTTTATGCCTGCCTATCATATCTTCTCGATACCGCTCAATATCCATCGACCAAAGCCTGAAAACCTATGCTAATGGACTATATCTGAACTGATCCGAAGATCAGAACGATTGAGAGTAGATTCAATCAAATGCACTAAATAAAAGCAACCGCCTTAGAGGATAACATCATCCGAGGTGATCACTGGAATCGTAGAGTATTTCTGAAATATTTTATTATGGTAGTGTACATCTCCGAAAGTAGTTGTAAAAAAATAATCAATATCTGTTAAAGAACTTATCAGATATACTATACGGGAAACTTGATGATAAACTCACTACCTTTTCCTGATTCGGATATTAATTCGATGTCGCCTTTTAAACGGTCAACTAATATTTTTACTATTGCAAGGCCTAACCCGTTCGAAGTCTCTCCAGCAGTAGGACGTGCGCTTAGCTTCTTGAATTTTTGAAAGAGATGTATCTTGTCTTTTTCAGAGAAACCCGGTCCTTGATCTTTCACTGAAATCCAGAAATGTGAATTGGATCGCCCCGCAGAAACATCTATAGCTGAATTCTTCTTAGAGAACTTGATAGCATTAGAAATAAGATTGTCAACAATACGATGCAAGTATGCCGCATCTATACTGATCTCTTCATTTACAATACGGCTGATGTGCAGATGTATACTCTTAGATTCAGCAGACGGATTGAACGATTCGATCTTATCGGACATAAACCTGCTGATATCAAAGGTTGAGTAGTTTGGCTCCGCATTTTCTTCGAGCATGTGTACATCTAACAAGTCTTTTATAAGATCCAACCCTGCCTGAGTTGCATCTTTTGTCATTTGCACATAGCCTCTATTATCTTCATTTAGCGTTCCTTCCATTTCCATGAGGTCCGCTATACCTTTAATTCGATTGAGCGGAGATTTCAAATCGTGTGCTACAATACTCATTAAAGTATCTTTTTCATGATTCAGATCAGAGAGCTCTTGGTTTCTGCGAGAGAGTTTTTCATTTTGCTCAACGATCTCAGCACGCTGATTCTGAATGAACTGATTTTGTTGCGCCAGCTTCTCATTAATCTCTCTGCGCTTTTTACCATTGCGCCATTGCACCAAGCCAAGTATACTAACAAAGGCTATGATAACGATCAATACAATGTTCTGAAGCTTTTGTTGCTGAATGATCGCTTCATTTGTTTCGTGATTGGCCTTTAATAATTTATTCTCCTGTTCTTTTCGCTGTATCTCAATTTCAAATTGCAGTCGTTCTACTTGTCTGGTCAGGTCAAGATCTTTAATGGAATCTTTCAGAATCAAATAGTGATTATGATTTTGAAGTCCTCCTATTTTATCGTGCTGCTTTTCTGATAACTTCCAGAGCCAGTAGTAAGCTTCCATCTTAGATGACAGATCGTTGGAGCGTGCCGCCATCTCCAACGCCATATTCAAATACCTTTTTGTTTCCGCTAATTCATTTTTAGCAAACTTGATCTGCCCCATGGTAATGTAGGCTTGTGGTAACATGCGCACAGTATTCTTTTTAAGTATAACAGCCAGGCCTTCCATACAGATGGCTTCGGCTTCGCGCAGTAAGCCTTTACTCAGATAACTTTCCGATATATAGGTTTTGATGTCAGCCAGGTTGATCTCATCATTTATAATGCGGCCGGCAGAATCAGCCAGATGCAGATAATGCAAGGCTTTATCATGTTGATCGATCTCTTGCGCCATTCTACCCAGTTGCCCGAGTGCCGACATTATATCGCGGGTGTTGTGAAGTGTTAGTCTAATCTTATAAGCCTTCAGATAATTGCTTTCTGCCTTAATATAATCATGTTGTAATTTATAGAGCGCAGCAAGGCTCTGATAGGTATAAGCTAATCCGGAAGGGTCGTTGATTGCTTCAAATAACGATAAAGCCCGGATGAAATATTCATACGATCGAGAAAGAAGTCCCTGTTCAAAGAATAATCGACCGAGGTTGTTGTTGGTGTGTGCTATCTGTGCAGAGTCTTTTTGATCTACCGAAACACGAAGTGCTTCATCAAAAGATTCAAAAGCGCTTATACGGTCGCCTTTATAGTTATAGGCAACGCCTATAAAATTCAGTGATTCTGCTAAGCCTTTAGATAGATTTAACTTTCTGCCGAGTGTAAGAGCTTTTTTCGAGTAAAGAATTGTGCTGTCAGGTGAGGCCCAGCGGTATTCCCAGGCCAGGTCATTAAGTAATTCAAATCTGCGTTTGTCTTCTGCTGATTGCTTTATACTTGCTTTCAGACTATCAATTAACCGAATATTTTGAGAGTAGGAAGATGTCCAGCACAACAGGATACAGGAAAGGATAATGACTGTTTTATTCACTACAGCTAGGGGCTTTATGAATAGAAAGATTGGAATAAAGTTACTATTTCCCAAACGTAAAGTGTAAACAGAAAAGGATTAGTCCTCTTCTACAAAATTCAGATCACGGCCGTATGTTTCATCAATCAATCGAAAAGCCAGCAATGCCACAATAATAGTAAAGATACCAACGATCAGCGCACCATAGATCATACCAGTGCTTTTAGCCTGAACATCGCCAAATGATGGTGTGTAGTGTTCATGTATACTGTCGCGAAGAAATTTGAACAGTAATGTAAGAGGTATAACTGTACCGCGAATAAAATTAGGAACTGATGTAGCCACTGTCGAGCGCAGGTTTGTGCCAAACTGCTCTGCAGCTATAGTTACAAATAATGCCCAATAACCAATGCCACATCCCAGTATAAAACACATGAAGTAAAAGAAGTCTGCGTCTCTTACTGGCATAAAGAGATAGGTCACTATAAATGCAAGCGTGAGCAAAATGGAAACTAAAACTACTTTCTTTCGTGTTTTCAGCAACTGACTGGCAAATCCGCTGATGATATCGCCTACGGCGAGGCCTATATAGCTATACATGATAGCATTTCCGGTAAGTATAGTTCCGTTGATGGACAATGCAGCAGCAAACTCAGGCGAGAAGGTTACCAGTATACCAATGGTATACCATATAGGTAATCCTATAAATATACAGCCGATGAATTTGATAAAGCGCGACTTCTTTTTGAACAACTGAAGAAAATCACCGCGTACAATTTTTTGTTCTTTGGTTCGCAGAAATACACTTGATTCAAGAACACTTACGCGTGCTATCAACAATAATAATCCCATGGCGCCTCCAACGAAATAGGAGATTTGCCACGATTCGAAAGAGCCTGCTGTTAATTTGATCTGCGATACTAAATTTCCAACAACAGCACCCATCAATCCTACCGTTGCAATAATGGTTGTTCCATAGCCGCGAAGGTTAGGTGGTAATGATTCTGAAACAAGTGTAACACCGGCACCAAGTTCACCGGCTAGACCTATACCTGCTATAAATCGGAGTACTACATATTGATCAACAGAGGTAACAAATCCATTGGCAATGTTGGCCAGTGAGTATAGTATGATCGATCCAAACAACACAGACAATCGTCCGCGCTTGTCTCCCATAATTCCCCAGATAATTCCACCTACCAGTAAGCCTGCCATCTGTATGCGCAGTAAATGTTCGCCCTGGTTGAGTAATTGGTCTTCCGGCACTCCGAGTGAAATGAGACTCGGTTTCCTTACAATGCTGAAAAGAAGCAGATCGTATATATCTACGAAATATCCGAGTGCAGCAACAATTACCGGAAGACTCCAGAGCGGTTTGAATTTATTCTCAGACATATATACTCTACTTCTTTTCTATAATATAGTATAAGATCGGTCCAACGATGGGAAGTAAAACAATCAAAACAACCCACAATGCTTTTTTGTTATTGGATTTATTACTGCGCACTACATCTACTATAGCCAGTATATCAATAACCAGGATCAGTAAAGAAATGAGCCTTCCCATATATAGTATTAATTGTTTTCGAGAATACGGAACAGTTCATCCAGGTTTGGTGTGATGATGATTTCCGTTCTTCTGTTCTTTTGTTTATTCAAATCTGTATCATTGGCAGCCAGTGGCATAAACTCTCCGCGACCCGATGCTGTAACTTGCTTGGGTGATACACCTGCCTTTGTCAATATCCTGGTGATAGATGTAGCACGCATCACACTCAGATCCCAGTTGTCCTGCATATACTGCGACTTCTTCGAGATAGGAACATTGTCAGTATGACCTTCCACCATAATGTTTATATCCTTTTGATCTTTTATAGCTTTAGCCAGTTGTTGTAAAGCCGTTACTCCTTTAGTATCTACATCTATACTGCCGGAACCGAAGAGTAATTGTTCGGCAAGCGAAACATATACTTTGCCGTTCTTTACCTTCACTGTAATGTCGTTCTCTTTAAAATTCAGGAGCGCGTTGCTGATCTTGGTCTTCAGGTCTTGCACAGCTTTATCTTTACTGGCCAATACCTGCTCCAGTTCTTTTACTTTCTTTTCACGTTCTGCTAAACTATTGCTGAGTGAATCATTCTCTTTGCGCGTCTTCTCCAGGTTTTGTTGTATTGCCAGGAGTTGTTCTTGTTGCTGAACTAGATCGCGCGTCTGTTTGCCACTGCTTGTTACCAGGTTCTTATAGTTGTTGTTCAACTTGCTGTGTTCTTTCTCGAGTTCAGCCAGGCGCTGACTTTTATTTCGTTTTTCAATTCCGAGACTGGTGGTGTCTTCTTTTAGTTTCTTGAGTACTTGCGATAAAGAGTCGAGGTTCAAATTCGCTTTGTCTAGTTGTGCAGAGCGGTCTGCAAGGTCTGCTTCGGTGCGTATCTTCTGTGCCAGCAGTTCGTCATACTTTTTCTTGCTGACAATACACGATGAAAAAATGAGACAGATAAAAAATGGAAGTAATAGATGCTTCTTCATGGTTAGCGTAGAAATTCAAAAAATAGAGACCCAAATTAATAATTATTATTTACTTACAACCATCCGCAGCACGATTGTGTCTAAATGCTCAAATCTGAAATTGAAAAATTTCGGAACCTTCCTGAACCTGTTCTCCGTAAAAGGAGCTATCGAAATTTTTAGCGGTTACCTGAAACTAATTTTTTCTTAATAAAACCCTTATATGATGATCACTAAAAGACTGTTCTCGGCCGCAGCCCTGGCCACTGTTATTGGATTTGCCTCGTGCGATAATGATGATGCGACAGACAATAACAATGCATCGAAAGAAGATGCCAAAGCATCCATTGCTTCGTTTAATGCAAGCGCCAAAACGGATCTGCAAAATCTCTCAAACACAGAAGGACTGAAGACCATTCGGAATTTATTTGATCTTGTAGACACAGATGATCCTTTCGGAAGACAGGCTGCAGATCGTAACAAACTCAGACACTATTTCAAACAAAAAGGTAATGATCTGAAGAAGATATTTCGTACAAACGAAGCGGACCGCATTGCTGAAGAATCCTTTAACTTCGAAGATAACCTCGGTATATATACCTGGAATCCTTCAGTTGGTGAAGCTGGTGAATTTGAACGCACCGGTGATGCTGAAGTGATTGAAATACATTTTCCTACCGAAGGATCGGAATCCAACAATGCTCTTCTTACCCTCAAGGGATATAGCGAGAAGGAATTTTTTGATGAAGAATCACAGGAGACCTATTATGAACCTACACTCCTTAACGCTGATCTATATGCCGATGATGTAAAAGTAGCATCCGTTTACCTGGAAGCAGCATGGAACGATGAAGGCTTCCCGTTATCAGCATCGCTCGTGCTTAGTGTAAGTCCCTATAAACTGGATATAGAGTTTGATGATAGTGCTGCTACATCATCCTATATCAATATATCGTTGTTGCAAAATCAACAGACATTGATCGGTGCAGTCACAACCCTGAAGTATAAGGACAGTTCGAAGTCGGAAGAAAGTCTGACGCGTGTTGAAGGTTATCTGCAATTTAAAAATCTTAAGGTACAAGGTCTTATCAACGGAGAAGAGTTGAATAAACAGGAGATCAACTGGAATAATGTAGTTCAGGCTGCACTATATGATGGTGATAAAAAGCTTGGCGATATTATTCATGTAGATGAGAATGGTGCCTACGTGCCATACCTGCAATATACCGATGGGTCGAAAGAAAAACTCGAAACCGTTCTTCAGCCTGTAGTAGATGAGCTTGAAAATCTGAAAGATGATTTTGAAAGCAATAGCTAATCTATAGTAATGGGATAATTGAAGGAGCTGCACAACAGCTCCTTTTTTATTTTCTTTTTTGAATGACTGTTAGGAAAGATATACTTATTCACTACATTCATTCATCTAAAAATAACCAACGTCATGGAAGGAATGTTAAAACCAGGAAGCTTAAAAGATAAAACAATTATTATTACCGGTGGCGGTACAGGACTCGGCCGGTCGATGGGTAAATATTTTTTGGAACTCGGTGCTAACCTGGTCATCACCAGTCGCAAAAAAGAAGTACTGGATAAAACAGCCGATGAGCTGATGAAAGAGACCGGTGGCAAAGTGTTAACCGTATCGTGCGATATACGCAAGTACGAAGAGATCGAAAATCTTATTAAAACAACTGAAGCGCAGTTCGGACAGATACATGGTGTGTTGAATAATGCAGCCGGAAATTTTATTAGTCCAACGGAGCGCCTATCGCACCGCGCGTTTGATATTGTAGTAGATATAGTATTGAAAGGAACATACTATACTACACTGGCAGCCGGCAAGAACTGGATCGAGAAAAAACAACCCGGTGTATTTTTAAATATAGTAACAACCTATGCATGGACGGGCTCAGGTTATGTAGTGCCTTCGGCTTGTGGTAAGGCGGGTGTGCTGGCATTAACAAGATCGCTTGCAGTAGAATGGGCAAAGTATAAAATAAGAAGCAATGCTATAGCACCGGGACCTTTCCCTACAGAAGGTGCATGGAGCCGTTTGTTGCCGGGCGATCTCGTACAAAAATTTGATCCTGCTCAACGCGTTCCACTGAAACGTGTTGGCGACCACCAAGAGCTTGCAAACCTTGCGGCCTATTTGATGTCGGATTATTCTGCATATGTAAACGGTGAAGTGATTACCATCGATGGTGGCGAGTGGCTGCGCAACGGAGGAGAATTCAGTCACCTGGAAACGATACCCGAGCCGATGTGGGATGCATTGGAGAAAATGCGTGGTAAATAACCTCGCTGTTCTTTCCTGAAATATATCCTGCTATAGATGCGAAGTGATTTGTATTTTTGGGCATGGATCGGTTACAGAAAGAATTATCCAAGAGGTTAAAGGCGCGTGAAGAAGAAGGATTGCTGCGTACGCTGAAGCATACTTCGGGGTTGATTGATTTTACTTCGAATGATTACCTCGGACTGGCGCGTTCAGAAGATTTGTTTAACGCAATCCATCAAAAACTGAATACACTTCCCGCCAGGAGTAACGGAGCTACGGGTTCGCGGCTGCTGGCGGGTAACAATTCCTACTACGAAGAAGTAGAGTCAACACTTGCCGGTATATTTCATGCACAGGCTGCATTGATCTTTAACTCCGGCTATAGCGCCAACCTGGCCGTGCTCTCATCGTTACCTCAACGCGGTGATACTATACTATACGATGAGTTGGCACATGCGTGCATCAAAGATGGTACGCGGCTAAGTATGGCGAAGCGCTTCAGTTTTCGTCATAATGACCTGAACGATCTGGAAGCAAAACTAAAACGCTCAGAAGGAAATATCTTCATTGCTGTAGAGTCGATATACTCCATGGATGGCGATGCTTGCCCCTTACAGGAATTAATAACACTTGCTGAAAAATACAATGCCTTTATTATTGTAGACGAAGCGCATAGCACAGGCGTTACGGGAGAGAAAGGAAGTGGCCTGGCAGTGTCGCTGAATGTTCATGATCGTATTGCGGTGCGTATATATACCTTTGGCAAAGCCATGGGGATACATGGTGCCTGTGTAACAGGCTCTGATGAACTTCGGAATTACCTCATCAATTTTGCAAGACCTTTTATCTATACTACAGCATTGCCTCCGCATAGTGTTGTAGCTATTGATTGTGCGTTTCGTTATCTGCAGGAAAATATACAGACACAGGAACAACTGAAGAAGAATATACAATTATACCTGCACGCTACACGCGACCTGCCAAACAAAACCATCAGTGCGAGTGCTATTCAAACCGCAGTATATCCCGGCAATGATCATGTGCGCAGTGTAGCCCACGCGTTGCAACAGAAAGGTTTTGATGTGAGGCCTATACTTTCGCCTACTGTACCCAAAGGCACCGAGCGGTTGCGTATTTGTCTCCACGCTTTTAATACGGCACAGCAAATTGAAGAACTGTCTGTTGTGTTAAGATCGATGGAGACAGTCGGGCATTCATAATTTACGCTTAACTTTCCGCATGAATTATTTTGTAACGGCTATTGATACCGACAGTGGTAAAACATTTGTCTCCGCTATACTCTGTGAGGCACTGCAGGCTGATTATTGGAAACCCGTTCAGGCGGGATTACCTCGTGATGCTGACACGGTAAAAAAACTGATCAGCACGGATGCTATAATTTTTCCGGAAGCCTATTTGTTGAACACACCGGCATCGCCACACGCAGCCGCTGCGTTAGATGGTGTTACAATCTCTCTGCAGGCATTTCAAAAACCGGCTACTAAAAAAGATCTGGTAATAGAAGGTGCTGGAGGTTGTCTTGTTCCGCTGAATGATAATGACTTTGTGATTGATATAGCATCTAAAGTAGCAGATGCTGTTGTATTGGTGGCCGACCTATACCTTGGCAGTATCAATCATACTTTGCTTACGGTAGAAGCACTGAAGAAAAGAGACTTGCCTGTAAAGGGAATTATATTCAACGGTCAATCAAATCCTGAGAGCGAGCGGATCATTCTGCGTCATTCCGGATTGCGTTGCCTGTTACATATACCGCGGGAGGAAACAATCGATAAAGAAACTGTGAAGCGTTATGCTCGCCTGCTAAATGAAAACTGGAATGGATAATTTAAATCTGAAAGAACTCGATAAAAAAAATATATGGCATCCGTTTACGCCACTGGTTGGCGGAGTGGAGCCTGTTATGATTACTGCTGCAGAAGGAGTATATCTGCATACAGACGATGGACGGAAGATCATTGATGCGGTATCATCATGGTGGGTAAATATACATGGACATAGTAATCAAACTATAGCGAAAGCTGTAGCCGAGCAGGCCGGGAAACTTGAGCACGTGATCTTTGCCGGATTTACACATGAGCCCGCTATTCGGTTATCCAAGAATTTACTTTCCATTTTACCACCTAACCAATCGCGTATATTTTTTTCTGACAATGGCAGCACAGCTGTAGAAGTTGGATTGAAGATGGCACTTCAGTATTGGTATAATCAAGGTATACCGCGCAAAAAGATTATTGCTATAGATGGCGCCTATCATGGCGATACGTTTGGTTCTATGTCGGTAGGAGAGCGTGGTATATTTACCAATCCGTTCCAGTCGCATTTGTTCGAAACTATATTTATTGATTTTCCGGAAGCTGGTCGCGAAGAACATATACTGGAACAATTTTGTGAATTGATAGAAGATGGCGATGTAGCAGCTTTTATTTATGAGCCACTTGTGCAAGGAGCTGGAGGTATGCGCATGTACTCGGCATCTCTTCTCAACGACTTGTTAACAGAAGCACAGGCGAATGATGTGATCTGTATAGCTGATGAAGTACTGACAGGCTTTGGCCGTACAGGGAAATATTTCGCTTCCGATTATTGTCTGGTTAAGCCCGACATCATGGCACTGTCGAAAGGTATAACAGGAGGAACTATGCCGTTGGGTGTAACTACGTGTTCTGATAAAATACAGGAAGCCTTTCAGACGGACGATTTTCTGAAGACGTTTTTTCACGGGCATTCCTATACGGCCAATCCTATAGCCTGTGCTGCGGCTAACGCCAGCTTCAATCTCCTGGTTGCTGAAGAATGCCAGCAGAATATACAACGTATCGCCAGTCAACATCGTGCTTTTGCCAGCGAACTGCTGCATCACAACGCAGTAGCTACTGTGCGATCGCTTGGTACGTTTCTCGCCCTCGAGATCAAGACGGATACGAAGACTTCTTATGAGAATGAGATTCGCAAGATGATCTATCCGTTCTTTATGGAGAGAAATGTTTTACTGCGTCCGTTGGGAAACATTATTTACATTCTTCCTCCATACGTTATTACCAATGAACAACTGCAGGAAGTATATACGGTAATCCGTGCGTTTCTGGATATGCTGGAGAGATAACGCAAGAGAAGTATATATAGCATTGTCATCCTATCAGGAAGTATTGGGATAAACGAAACCGGAACCTCATCGTTCCGGTTTCGTATTTATACGAGACTTTAGTAAGTTCGAATATGCGATTTATATACCTGCTTCTTTTTTGCCCGGTGCTTTCAATGGCGCAACCCATTACGGCTGCTCAGCAAAAAGCATTGAATGCCTATGTTGATTATGCTAATCAATCTGCCAGCGAAGTAAACAGAGTGGTGCAGTCAATAGTGGCGTACTATCCTTCGTTGCAACAGCAACGTTCATGGGGCGCACCAAGGTATACTTGCCCGGTGCAACTGGATGATTACTATTATACCATAGCAATAAATCTCGGTAAGAATCTATCACCTGTACTTAGCAGTAAATTGAAAGATTTGCGTGCGGTTGCGGAAAAGATCGATGGGCAATGTAAAGCGCTGGATACCTACCACAAGCTCGAAGACTATAAGCAGGATAATTTTGCAAAGGCAGGAGAGATGATTCGTGCTTTGCCACAATTGCTGCGCGACTATCAGCAGAAACAGCGTGCATTGCAGAAAGAATTAGAATCGGTATATAGTAAAATGCAACCATCTTCGGCAGCCTATAGAACTGCGGATAATTTTATGCGGAACGAAATTTTGCATCAGCGAAATATGCTGGATGCCTGGACGATGAATTTGCAGGAAGATATACATACCGGATGGCCAGTAGATAAATTAGAACAAACTATACTTGAAACCGATCAGCAGATAACGGCTATGCAGAAAATGAAACCTGCGTTGAAGTATCCTGCCTCCAGTATGTGGAATTCTTTTCAGGGTAATCTGGCTGCCGTACTGGAGATACAGCGAAGCGGATTAAACGACTATAACTTTGAAGCGCGCAAATCAGACAAACATAGTAATGATGTATACCTCGACCTGATCAATTACTTGAATGGTACACTTACTTCTGATTATAACAGTTTCATCCAGTTTGCTACGAACGATGGCTATTATGGATTGAAAATGATACAGTACTTTCCGCTCTTTGAAATTCGTTCGGAGCCGGCTTCATCTGCTATACAGACTAAACCCTTTGTAGATATTCCTCGCATACCCGTATCGATAGCGCCACAGAAAACTTCCTTGTCGAAATTGCAATATGAAGCCTTGTTGAACTATATAGCATATATCAACGAAACATGGTGGCAAACACGAAATCTTCAATCCACACTGGAGAACTTCAGTTCAAGCGCAGCGTACTTCAAAACATTGGAATCATACGAGAAGCACGGTCCCTTACACTTCGATTATAAAGACTTTCATATACCGAAAGCAGAATATCAAAAAGCGATTGCCGATAGCAAGAATTTACCTCCGGCTGTAGCAAAAGCTATAAATGATCAGGCGGAAGTATTACTGCGCATCCTTACAGAACTGGATGAACTTAGTGCATTCATAGCCGTAACGGTGAGCGAACGTGCATACGAGAAAGATCATGTAGCGGGTATATATACTGCGCTGGAACGTCTGAAAATTTTATTCAGTGAATGGGATAAACGCAAGGAACTGCTATACCAGGATGTGCGAAGTGTGTTTGATGCTTATCCTGCAGCTAACCCATCCAGCTCGTGGTATATTTCCGGTCGTGTACTACGCAATCTTGCCCAGTTAGATCACGATGCATTGTTTCAGGCAAAGGCTTATTATACTGGCGACAGCACTATTGTAATTTCTACAACTGCTATAGATGCAGCAGTGCGTGATGTGATAGCGAAAGAGTATGATAATATGAAAGGCATCCAGAAGATCGGTCGTAGCAATGGACTTTGTCCTTATACACCGTACGAAGATCTGCCGGAAACATCTCGTTCGCTGAGTGAAGCATTAAAGGAGTTGAAACCAGCAAATGCATCACGGTATGAACATCCCTATCATAGAATGGTATATCATTACAATGACATTGTAGATGACTATAATAAATTTTGCGAGCTGTCAACATCGGTGCAACATCTGCCAACGATACATCAGCCCGAATTATTTTTCATCAGGTATCCCCAGGCAGTGTCTTCGAATAAAGAAACGGGTAACCCTGCCGTTGTAAAGAAGCAGGAGCAACCGCCTGTAACACAACCGCAGCAACAACAACCTGCAACGAAAAATACATCCACTGTTGGAGTGCAGCACGATACAGTATATATCGTAAAGCGCGACACCGTATATATACCGGCTGCCGGAGAAGACCTTCATTCCATGGAAGGCTATGCGCTCAATAATATGATCTTGTTGCTGGATGTTTCCGGTTCTATGAATACACCCGACAAACTTCCGCTATTAAAGAATGCTGTATTAAGTATGATTGCCATGATGCGCCCGGAAGATAAAGTATCGATCATCGCATTTTCGGATAAACCCAAAGTGCTGCTCGAATCCGTTTCATTTAAAGATGAAGCGAAGATTAGTAAAGCTATTAACAACCTGAAGTCGGCCGGTAAAACAGATGGTAACGCAGGACTAAAGCTTGCCTATAAAACAGCTGACGAAAACTATATCCGGGGTGGAAACAATCGTATTGTGTTAGCAACAGACGGTGAGTTTGCTACTGCGGAAGAGACGTTGCAACTGATCCGTCAATTTTCCGGTGAAGATATATTTCTCACCATCTTCAATTTTGGTAAAGGCACGGGCTCATCCAAAACATTAGAGGGCCTGGCCACACAGGGTAAAGGAAACTATGCACATATTACCAGGGAAAATGTAGAGCTGAACCTGATACGCGAAGCGAAGGCAAAACGGATTAACCGCTAAACGTTATCCGTTAATAGTTACACGTTATCCGTATTGCTAATAACGATTAACGTATAACCAATAACGATTAACTACTTATAGAGTTTGCTATAGTATTCATCTGCCATTCGTCCTGAGTCGAAGAACGGCAGAACATCTTTCATACTCGTTTTCACAATGGAGAGCCAGCGTGCAGGGTCTTCGTAATACATCGGTATAATTTCTTTCTCCAGCAGATCGAGTAATGCGTTTGCTTCGATCTTATCTTTTGATTCTGGAGTTAACTGGTCGTTTGCTGTATCGATAATAAAAGCATTCTTGCCATGCTTGGAAAATTCAGGCACCCAGCCATCAGGAATGGAAACATTCACCGAACCATTCATCGCGGCCGTCATACCCGATGTACCCGATGCTTCATGATATAGCCTCGGGTTATTCAGCCACAAGTCAGAGCCTTTTTTCAAATGGCCAGACAGCCAAAGTTCATAGCCTGTTACAACGGTACAGTTAGGTAAATCGCGTGTCTTCCAGTATATCTCGTTAAAGATGTTGATCGCACCATAATCTTCCGGGTAAGGTTTACCGGCCCAGATAATTTGTATAGGATATTTCGTGTTCTGCGCTATACGCAGAAAGCGATTATAGTCTGCCATCAACAGGTTGGCGCGCTTGTAAGCTGCAAAGCGTCTGGCCCATACCAGCGTGAGTATATTTTCATCAAACAGTTTGCCGGTTTGATTGGCTACTGTGCGAAAGAGTTTATATTTCAATTCTTTTTTGCGTTTGATCAGCGCCTGGTCATCTTCTTTTTCAAGAGCTTCCCCTAAGCCTTCGTCCAGCCAGTATGTTTTATTCTGCGCGTTGGTAATAGCTGTAATCTCGCATATACCTTTGTAACCGCCCCACATCTTCCTGGATACTTCACCGTGCAATTGCGATACGCCATTGGCGCGTTTCGAAAGACGCAGTGCCGTGAGGGTATAATTCAATACACCATTTTCCGGATGTACATATTCATCCACTTGCTTCATGGTAAGTCCATTGAAGAAGCTCATGCTGTTGAGCAGCGGAAGGCTGTGTTCTTCATTGCCTGCTTTCTCGGGAGTATGCGTAGTAAATACTACACGCTTCTTTACTTCGTCCAGACTTTTATATTTATCCAGCAGGTAAAAGCACATTGGCAGAGCGTGCCCTTCGTTCATGTGGTATATCTCCGTTTCGCGTCCCAGTATATCCAGCAGCTTCGCGCCTCCTATACCGAGAAGTATAGATTGTGCTATACGGGTTGTTTCGTTGGGATCGTACAAGCGATGACTGATCGTTTGTGCGAGGTAATCATTCTCCTGTATATCGGTAGAAAGTAAAAACAACGGGGCGGTATGAAATACGTTGGGCTTGAGTAAATATACTTTTACAAATACACGCGAACCGTGAATAGTAATCGGGTAAACAATGTTTGTATCAGTGAGGAAGAAATAATCTTTATCGCGGAAATTTACCCGCAGTGTCTGGTCCTGGTTTCGTTCCTGATCGTAGTATCCTTTCTTCCAAAGTATACCAATGCCGATCATGTTTTGTTTTAGCTCATAGGCACTGCGCAGGTGTGAGCCCGCCAGGAAACCCAATCCGCCACTATAGATTTTCAGTGGTTGATCGACCGCGAACTCCATGGAGAAATAGGCTACAGGCTTGGAATATTTCTTGTCGAATTGATAGGGGAATAATTCGTTTAGTTTGATCATAGGGGTGGTTCGGTAAAACGAAGTACAAACTAATAAAACGGATTGGATAGAGATTCAGAAATCTGAATAAAGAACTTACAAGAGTTTGCTGCAAACGATTGTAAATGTTTTGCTAAATTTCCTGTCAGTTAAAAAATTAAGTGAGGATGCTGCGCGCGATGATAACTGCCCGAACGTTGTCTGAAGTAGGACGAAGCTTCATTTTATTTGCCCGGCTGGTTCTCTATATTACAACACGCTAACAGTTGATGCCATTGAAAAAGTCTTCCAGGAAAATACTGATGCGCGTTTTTGTAGCGATGATCCCGCTGCTTATCCTGTTTGGTATACTGGTATATGCAAAACTGTATGGATTTAAGCGTGCATTATCAGACCTGGTAGAGTCTAAAACGGACGGGCTATACGCACTCTCCATCGGGCATTCTTCCATCGATATGGTGGAACTCACCTTTACACTGAAAGATGTTGTGATCCGCAGAACATCGGCAGCACCCGCACGCGGCATCCGTCAGGTGAGCATTCCCTATATGAAGCTAAAATTTGGCTCGCTCGCTTCCATGTCGATGGTGCGGCAATTTGATATTCAGAACCTGATCATTGATGAGCCGCAGATTGAAATTGAAGCAGCACAACAACGTGCTGTTGTAGTAAAGCCTACCAGTACCAATCTCACCTATCAAATGGTAAAGCTATACCCGGCAATCGAATCATTGCTGGGGCGATTTGATATAGAAGCACTTTCGATCCGCAGGGCTACCGTTGGCATGAATAACCTGGCAAAAACATCTATACGGTTAGGGTTGATCGATCTGCTGGTTGAGCATTGGAACATTCAGCGCCTTACAGCCAACAGTCAGCTGCAGTTGAAAGTGGGCGGACAACAACTGGCTTTTCCGAAAGCTTCACTGAATTTTTCGGGCATTGAATTTAATTTCAAAAAACATCACCTGCTTTTTTCTGATTTCAGATTTGCCTCGCTGGATACAGTATCGCAGTCGCGCGTGGAAGTATCCGGCAGATCGCTGCTTTTGCAAAAGCTCGACTATAAAGCGCTCTATGAGAATCAGCGGTATGCTATAAAACGTGCCGAGCTGGATCATCCTAATGTTATAGCGGAGTTTAAACTCAAGCGTGATACAACCAGGATCAAAGATCGCGATTTGCTCACACGCATTCTCAAGCAGGCGATAGGTGAATGTTCTGTTGATAGCACTGTGATTCGTGACGCGCGTGTACACCTGATTGTGCAGAAGGACCGCGACTCTGTAAAGATCGATCTGCCCCATGTTAACTTCAATGTATATGCCTTTAAAGTTGTGCGCGACAGCAGCACCTTCCAGGTAGGTGGACTGGAAGTAGGATTGGATCGCACTGCTATAGCACTCCGCAGAAATTTCTCTTTCAACTGCGATGCTATATTGTTTGATAAATATCGCGACCTCACAATTACCGATGTGGTGCTATACGATTCGGCAACACAGAAAACCATTGCTCGCTGCGGCAAACTAAAACTGAAATATTTTAACCTGTTGATGTTTTTGTTTGACAAGAAATTTCATGCCGATGAATTAAGTCTTGAGGATGCCGATATACACATCACTCCCGAACGTATTAAGCAGCGCTCGCAGCGCAAAGATGATGTGAGCGATATCAGGGTACGATCGCTCTCCCTGCGAAATGTAAATATAAACTATGCCGATTCTGTAAGAACGATTCGGGTGAGCAAGCTCTCCGTAAGTGCGGATAATCTGAAACAGGATGTAGCCGGTAATTTTCAGTATCACATCGACAACATCCATTTTTATAATGCCTATATCAAAAACATACGAAAGCATTTTGAGTCGAAGCTGAAAGATATAGACTTCAATGGGCAATCATTTCATGCTACTATAATCGAAGTAAATAAAGACAGTCTTCATGTTCGCGCTACGGATATCAGCGCCCGCAAGGATGGTGCAGAACCTATTCAAAGAAACTATAAACACTGGCAGGTGCTGCAGGTAAAAAATCTGGAGATGGAAGGTATACTTCCGCGACATACCGGTAATAAACTCGAAAGTATAGAGCACGCACTCGAGTTGGGTGTGATTGATGAAGTTCAGGTTAACCGACTCAATATGTCGCTACGCAAGGGTAATAAGAGTATAGCTTGCACCGGTAAAGATATAGTATTGAAAAATGTTACGTCACAAGATGATAAGTTCAGATTGGAATCGGTGCGAGGTCAATTTTCTTCCGTGAATTTCTCTATGCCGCAGACAACACTGTCTGCCAATCAGGTGAATGTAAATTACCCGGATCGGATATCGGTAAAAGATATACGGTTTGTGAAGGATCATGTAAATGTTCAGTCAGCGCAGCTTGTGTTGGAGACAATAGAACCAAAAGAACACTATTGGTCGATCGGAAGTATACGTACACGTTTTACCGGAATAGATCTTGATAGTAATACCTTGTTTCATTGTGATAGCACGGTAATGCTACACGCAGAGCTGGCTACTGACGATATGCCATCCGTTAACCGACTCGAAGTATATAATCCGTTGCTCCGGTTATCGGAAAGAAATGCTCCTAAAGCAAAAGCATCCGAAGGTAAAGACGTATCCTTTGCCATGGTAAAGCATTTTGTTTTTCATCCGGGAGTTATACAGTGGAACAACAATAAAGCAATCTCTTTTGGAAAACTCGAAGGTGACATTCGTCAGGGTATATTGAATTGTGCTTTTGTTCGCTCCGAAACACCACGCATGCAGATAGAAGTATATGATGTGGTATTGAAAGACAATACACTCCGCATGGACTCAGTGGTATTTGATCCGAAAGAAGAATGGATCACCTCGAATCAATTTGAAGAAGATGTAATAAGAGCAAGTTTTCATGGAATTGTGCTGAAAGGTTTTTCTACAGAAGATCTTGTAGAGTCGCACATCATGAACCATGTAGCAGTGTCAGTAAATCGTTTCTCTTTTGATATACATCGTGATAAACGCATGCCTGATCTTCCGCACAAGGAAAAGCCTGTTACACTCGAACAAATGTTGAAGCTTCCGCACTTTGTAAATCTTAGTTCGGTTGATCTGAAAAAAGGAAAGCTTCGCTATACCGAGGTATCGGAAAAAACAGAAAATGCCGGTGTAGTGATGCTGGATGATATTGCAGCTGCGGGTAAATTCAATGCAAACAGAACGCTTGTGTTACATGCAACTGCCAAGCTATACGATGAGGGCAACCTGGATATGCAATACGAATCACTCGATACAGCCTCGTTTAACCTGAAGGTGCATGTAAAAGATCTTAACCTTGTTAAACTCAATCGCGCGCTTGTGCCATTGCTTTCGGTGCAGGTGCGATCGGGCTACTTAAAAGATTATGATTTGCAAATAACCGCTAATGCAGAAGAAGCAAACGGTACAGCCATCATCAGTTACGACAATTTGCACCTGGAAATACTGAACCGCAACGAACCTGATAAAAAAACACTGGGCAGTGAATTGCTCACTATACTTGCAGATGGTATTATTGTGAAGAACAGCAAAGAGAATGCAATAGCTTCTGTAACCCAGTCGCGGATAAAGCATAAAGCAATTTTCAATTACTGGGTTAAATCAGCTCTTCAGGGAGCGATGGGCGGAGTAAAGCGTGGCAAGAATAGAAAGCTGAGAGTATAATGGGTTAAGCCAAAGGGATGCGCGGAGAGGAACTAAAACATATTACGCGATTTGATAGCAGTCTGATCCGGGCGCTTGTAAACTTGTTTACAAGTCATGCGCAAATTGCTTTTGTGCTGGTTTCTGCAACATATCTCATCAATGGTTTTAGTCTTCCTTCTGTAGAAAAGAATGTGATCATTTTAGCATCCGCTATATATCTGGTGCTGGTATATATATACCTTGGCGTTACGAACCACACGTTCGTTTTCACTGATCAGACATTGGAAGTAGAGAACAGATTATTATTCTTTCGGATGCGCCAGTCATTTCCGTTGCGCCAAATAAAGCAGGTTTTGTTTCGCCATGACTGGACGGAGACTGCCGGAAAGGAAATCAAGATTGGTATTTTTAGAACAGCAGTTCGCTGGACGATGCATTTGTTTTTTCCATTCGACTATAAATGGATTGAAATTACTACAACGCGTTCGTTTCGCTTTTACTGCTTCGGCCTCGATTACGATTACTTTGACAATGAAGGTCCGTTATTCGAAGATCTTTTCAAGGCATTAAAATCGAGAGGTATTCGTGTAGGCTGGACTAATAAAAAATACTCACCTTATTATGATGGACTTTGGACATCAACTGAATTGAAAGCTCCCGATAAAAATCAATCGCCTAAATATTTCAGCAAGCCCTGAAGAGAATTGAATTGTTGTCCATTCCCATTCCATGAAAGAGCGTTCGTATTACCTTCAATAACAATGGTTATATCAGCAGGAGAGGAGGTAACAACGAAGCCGCTTCGTTCCAGTGCATTCTTTGTCCATAAATATTCAGCGCCTTCACCGGTAAGCTGGATGCTCTTATCGCGATGCGCTTGTTGCGTTACTTTGCCGGTCTTGAGATCGAATCCTTTAAATTGAAAGATGTCATCAAAGGCACCATTCAATACAAGGTCTTCCGGTATACCGGTTATGATATTCTTGCTTCGTCCTGTGAGCCAGATATAGTCTGCTGTCTGCAGAGCAAGATCCAGTTCGTGTGTAGCTACTAAAATAGCGCGATGAGTTTGTCGGGCTAAATCGCGCAGCAGGCGCATAATTTCTACACGATTGTTCAGATCAAGATGAGCCGTGGGCTCATCGAGCAAAATGATAGGAGTGGTCTGTGTCAAGGCACGTGCTATCATTGCCAACTGGAGTTGACCATCACTTAACTGATATAGTTTTTTGTGAATTAATGGTTGGATGTGTACTTGTCGGATCGCTTCATCAATGATGTTCTTGTCTTCTTCGCGAAGGCGTATGCTCCAATCAAGATAGGGATAGCGACCAAAGGTGATCAATTCGTATACGGACATATTGGACGATACAACTTTGTCGGTAAGTACAACAGCAATCTGCTGATGGAGATTTGTACCGAGACGAATTGTACCCTTCAATGCTTTCTGAAGTCCGGCCAGTGTTCGGATCAATGTAGATTTACCTATACCATTTGGGCCCATAAAACAAACCAGCTCACCCTGGCAGAGTGAAAGATTCAGATTCTCAAACAACGCTTTATCGGAGCCATGATGGCCCACAGCCAGACCGTTGGTTTCGAGTAATATTTTCTTGGAGGTCTGGCTCATGGATTTATTCTTGAATGGCGCATAATGACTCCAATCACCACCGGGGCTCCTATGAGCGCGGTGATGGCATTGATCGGCAACACCTGCGTACTGCCCGGGAGTTGTGAAAGTATATCACAGAATAACATTAATACAGCTCCTCCCATCATCACCATCGGAATTAGAATTTTATGATTCGTAGTGGGGATAAGTAATTTTACCAGGTGTGGAACAGCTAATCCAACGAAAGCTATAGGTCCGCAAAATGCTGTTACCCCTCCCGTTAGTATACTCGCGGAAAGAATGATCCAGAATCGTGAACGTTTGATATTTATACCAATGCTCAGTGCATAATTATCCCCCAGCATCCATGCATTTAACGATTTGGATGTACCCAGCGCGATTGCTGCACCAGCAAATAAAACTATACCGAGCACCGTTAACTCACGCCAGTTTAATCCACCCAGACTTCCGAAGGTCCAGATCAGGTAAGTTTGCATTTCTTCCGCCCGACTGATATACTGTAATACACTGACAACAGAAGAAGTGCCCGCGCCAATCATAAGTCCTATAATCAGCAGCGAAACATTGTCGCGAAGTTTACGAGAGATTGCCAGCATGATCAGAAAAACAGCAGTACATCCCATCGATGCAGCGATGGCCACTGTCCACGGACTGGGTGTTGTGAGAAATGGAAGACCAGCTGCCTGACTCATAAAGATTAGTGCTACGGCTAAGCTGGCACCGGAGCTAAGTCCCAGTACATCCGGACCAGCGAGTGCATTTCTGAAAAGTGTCTGCATCTGAAGGCCCGCCAATGCCAGGGCTCCGCCAGCCAGCACACACGTCAACGCTTTTGTGATTCTGAAATTCCAGACAATGTCTTTCCAAACGGGTTCCGAGCTTTCATGACCAGTCAGAATAGAAATGATTTCCCGAAAAGGAATATGCACACTGCCCAGTGAAAGATTGAGACCGAACAACAGGATCAATAAGAATGGAAGAAACGGCCAGCGGTTATTATTCATGAGAATCCTGTATTTCCTACCCGAATTGGATGATAATTCAGTCCCCAAAATTAAATTTTGTTTTGATTTCGATCGCATAATAATGCTCAGAATATGGTAAGGGGCTGTGTAGTAAAATTCCTTTATGGCTATATTTTTCGGTTAAATTCAATATAAAATTCTGACATCGGTGATTAAACTAATAGAAAATACTATTTCTGAGGTATATAGTGTTTTGAGCGAATTGGAGGACTTATGGGATAAATCCGTATTCATGAGCGTATTGCTGTCAGATTTCCTGAAAATTTTGAAACCCACATTTGGTAACTACCCTTTAGTTCCTATCTTTGCAGTCCTTTTTGCAGAAAGAGTCTAAAGCAGTGTGTGCCGAGGACGCAAAAAGTCCTGAAAAACAAGCATTAAAAGGTTTCAACCATGCCTGGCATTATAGGAAAGAAAATAGGAATGACTAGCATATTCGGCCCCGATGGCGAGAATATAGCATGCACAGTGATCGAGGCTGGTCCCTGTGTCGTAACGCAGGTCAAGAGCGAAGGAACAGACGGTTATCGTGCTGTGCAACTTGCTTTTGGTGAGAAAAAAGAAAAGAACACTACGAAGGCGGCTATAGGCCACTTCAAGAAAGCGAACACAACTCCGAAGAGAGATGTAGCTGAGTTCCGTGATTTCAAAACAGAGTTTGACGGTTTGGTCGAGCTTGGCAAAGAGATCTGTATTCAGGACATCTTCGTTGAAGGTGATTTCATTGATGCCATTGGTACCTCCAAAGGTCGTGGTTTTCAAGGTGTTGTAAAGCGTCACAACTTTGCCGGTGTAGGCGGGCAAACTCACGGACAGCACAACAGACTTCGTGCTCCTGGTTCTATGGGTAACGCTTCATTTGCATCACGTGTACCAAAAGGCAAGCGTCTTGCTGGCCGCATGGGTAACGATCGCGTAAAACTTACCAACCTTCAGGTGGTAAAGATCATAGCAGATCAGAATCTGATCGTAATTAGTGGCTCTCTTCCTGGAGCTAAAAACTCAACTGTAATCCTTCAGAAATAATGGAAGTAGCAGTATTAAATAACAGTGGTAAATCAACCTCTAAGAAAGTTACTCTTTCTGCTGATGTGTTTGGTATTGAGCCGAACGACCACGCAATTTACCTCGATGTAAAAAGCTTCCTGGCCAATCAACGTCAAGGTACTCACAAGTCGAAGCAGCGTAACGAAATCTCTGGTTCTTCTAAAAAACTGAAGAAACAGAAAGGTACCGGAGGCGCTCGTGCGGGTAACATTAAGAACCCTCAATTCAAAGGTGGTGGTCGTGTTTTCGGTCCTACACCTCGCGACTATTCTTTCAAACTGAATAAGAAAGTTAAAGACCTGGCTCGTAAGTCAGCTCTGTCTTATAAAGCAAAAGATAATTCAATTGCTGTTCTTGAAGACTTTTCATTTGAGTCACCAAAGACCAAGCAATTCCTTTCATTGCTGAATGCTCTTTCTTTGAGCGATAAGAAAACGCTTCTCGTTCTTCCTGAAACTAACAAGAACATCGTTCTGTCCGGAAGAAATATCCAGAACACAAAAGTTACTACGGCTGATCAGATCAACACATACGATGTGATGAATGCTGATAACGTGATCTTTGTAGAGAGCTCAGTATCTAAAATTGAGAACCTATTAAATAAAGCATAATGAGTATCCTGAAGCAACCATTAGTAACGGAGAAAGTTTCCGCTTTGAACGAAAAAGGCAAATACGGTTTCATCGTTGATGCTGATGCGAACAAGGTTGAGATCAAGAAGGCCGTTGAGAAACAGTATGGTGTAAACGTTGAGAAAGTAAATACAATCAACGTAATGGGTAAAAAGAAAACCCGCTATACCAAAACAGGTATCCTTTCAGGTCGCAGACCCGGCTACAAAAAAGCTGTTGTGACCCTGGCACAAGGCGAAGTAATTGATTTTTATAGCAACGTATAATTTTTGAACGATGGCGTTGAAGAAATTAAAACCAGTAACAGCAGGTACGCGTCATAGACTCGCGCCTTCATTCGATGACATTACTGCATCGAAGCCTGAAAAGTCACTGGTAAAAACGGTAAAGAAATCAGGCGGTAGAAATAGCAATGGTCGTATGACTATGCGCTATATCGGTGGAGGTCATAAGCAAAAGATCCGTGAGATCGACTTTAAACGTAACAAGACTGGTGTTCCTGCTACGGTGAAGTCAATCGAGTACGATCCAACACGCTCTGCCCGTATCGCTCTTTTATATTACGTAGATGGTTCCAAGTCTTATATAATTGCTCCGGAAGGATTGAAAGTAGGACAGCAACTTGTATCAGGTGCTGATGTAGCTCCTGAAATCGGTAATGCTCTTCCACTTGCTAAAATTCCTCTCGGTACTATTGTACACAATGTGGAAATGAAGCCAGGCAAAGGTGGTGCTATAGCACGCTCAGCTGGTTCATTTGTTCAGTTGCTTGCTCGTGAAAACGGTTTGGCAACATTGAAAATGCCTTCAGGTGAAATGCGTAACGTACTCGATGTTTGCATGGCAACCATCGGTGCTACATCAAACGCTGATCACATGAATGAGAGCGTAGGTAAGGCAGGTCGCAGCCGTTGGAGAGGTATTCGTCCTCGCACACGTGCTGTTGCAATGAACCCTGTTGATCACCCGATGGGTGGTGGTGAAGGTCGTGCGTCAGGAGGTCACCCTCGTTCACGCAAAGGTCTTTACACAAAGGGTAAGAAGACTCGCCATCCGAAAAAGTATTCTGATAATTTAATTATATCTAGAAGGAAAAAATAATGGGACGCTCGATTAAGAAGGGACCGTATTGTGACTTCCGTCTTCTCAAGAAAGTAGAAGCAATGGAAAAATCAGGCAAGAAGTCTGTTATTAAGACTT
>NZ_DATCSD010000386.1:0-4951 GCF_036568665.1 Ohtaekwangia sp.
CTCGGCATGCTTCTCAAAACAACGGTGCAGGTACCCGATATGCGGAACCACTTCCTTTACTATCTCGCCATCCATCAATACTTCCAGTCGAAGTACTCCGTGTGTAGAAGGATGCTGAGGCCCGAGGTTAATGATCATCTCCTCCGACCGCAGGTTCTCCGGTTTCAGTTTATTAGGTTCTGAAAGCTCGAGGATTCCTTCCTTATAGTTATACTGTATCCGATCGGTGGGCATTGTTCTGTGCTTTACTAATTTTCAAAAATGGGTCTTTGAGAAATATATACTCTAATATTCAACGCGAATGTCGCGGTAGTATTCCTGGTGCTGGTAATCTTTTCGGAGCGGGTATCCTTCCCAATCGGCCGGCATAAGTATTCTGCGAAGATCCGGATGATTATGGAAGATGATACCATACATATCGAATACTTCACGTTCGAGCCAATCGGCAGATTTCCAGATATGCGTTAATGATTCGACCGCAGGATTTTCACGCGGCAGCATTACACGTATCATCAACTGAAAATTATAGGGGATGGAATACAAATTATATACTACTTCCATCGTAGCAGCCTGCACGCCATTATCTATACCGGTTACACACGAGAGCATATCAAAATAGGTAGACGCATCCTCGCGAAGTACAGTACATACAGCAACAAGCTTTTCATGATTAACAACCAGTGTTGCAGGTGTACCCGTTGCATCGACACGAACGTAGTCTGCACCAATCTTATCATTCAATAAAGAAACAATTGTATCGATCGTCATCGTAGTTGGGATCATTCTCTAATACTATTCTACAATCAAAATTAAAGAATACAGTGGAATGTGAGGTACACGTTACAAGATAGTTTTATTGCCGGCGAACGAACGTTACAATTATTTTTTATACTACACATTGCCAAATCATAAATCCATGTACCTTTGCATAAGCATTTCACCTCATTCATGTTTAACCTTAACGAGTGAGAAATTATGTTGGTACTAAGTTCACATATCTTCAAATAACCGCTACGGTAAGATTTTTACCGGATCAGGTCTGGCATTTTCAAGCCAAAAAATCAATAAGTAGAAATTTCAGGCACATTAAGTCGTGAGTCATGTGCTCGCTATATGCTTTCGCGTATAGTCTGCCACGCCTGCATTTTACTTTGCTGCATGTAATAGCAAGGCAGGTATTCTCATGCGCTTATGTGCCCAACAAAACCTTTATGGGCAAACAAAAAATAACGATACATGACCTCGCGGTCATCCGTTTTCCTTCTGATATAGCCAGAAGTCTCGCGTTGAATTTAATGAACAGACACTTCAAGCATATATCCAACGAGGAGAAACTGACGCTGATTACCGATGTGCTGGAGCATCCGACAAACTATACGGATCATACAACGCTTGGTATACTGGTGCACAAACTCCTAAACACTATTGCAGATGAAACAGCATCGCAGGTATACGAACTGGAGCCCGTGCCACGGCCTTTTGATGTGTTTGGCAGCAAGCATATCGATGGCAATGCTATGCGGCAAATGGAACTGGTTATGCGCTTACCCATAGCGTTGAAGGGCGCACTGATGCCGGATGCACATCAGGGATATGGCATGCCAATCGGTGGTGTACTCGCTACTAAAAATGCTGTTATACCGTATGGTGTTGGCATGGACATCGGTTGTCGCATGGCGCTGAGCATTCTCGATTTACCGGGAAGTTATATAGAACATCGCTCGCATGAATTAAAGAAAGTATTGCAGGAGTATACGCACTTCGGCAATGATGGCGGACTTGAATTTTCGCAGGAGCATGCTATACTCGATCATCCGGATTTTCAGGAGACGGCTTTATTGAAGCGACTGCATGGCAAAGCAGTACGACAACTAGGAAGCTCCGGCTCCGGAAATCACTTTGTTGAATTCGGAATCGTTGAGCTCGCTGATGACAACACTTTGGGAGTAAGACCAGGGCACTATGCAGCTATACTCTCCCACTCAGGCTCCAGAAGCCTCGGTGCAAATATAGCACAGCACTATACCACTATAGCTACAGGCAAATGCAAGCTTCCGCGCGAAGCAAAATCATTAGCATGGCTTGACCTGGATAGTGAAGAAGGTGCAGAGTATTGGCTTTCGATGAATCTTGCCGGTGAATATGCACGGGCATGTCATGATCAGATCCATAAAAATCTGATACGCGCTTTAGGTATAGATGTCCTCACGTCCGTTGAGAATCATCACAACTTTGCGTGGAAAGAAACACTCATCGATGGCAACGAATATATAGTCCATCGAAAAGGAGCTACACCGGCAGCCACAGGTATATATGGTATTATACCCGGCAGTATGATTGCTCCGGGCTATATCGTGCGCGGATTAGGTAACGATGCATCATTATACTCTGCAGCGCATGGCGCTGGTCGCAAGATGTCGCGACTGAAAGCAAAGGAATCAACCACCATGGGCAGTATGAAAAAATTACTGCAGAAGGAGAAAGTTATACTCCTGGGCGGCAGTGCCGAAGAATCACCGGGTGCCTACAAAGACATCGAAGTGGTTATGCGAAGCCAGCAAACGCTAGTAGCAACCGAAGGAAAATTCCATCCGAAGATTGTACGGATGGCTAAAGATTAAACTATATGAAACTAAAATTTACACATAGCGAATTAATAGAAAGGAAGAACAAGCTACAGACAGTAGCCACAGCGTTGAAAGAGCGCTTTATCGGCAACGATCATGTGATCGATGAAGTAATCAACCTGTTAATGCCTTGGTATTTGTTTCCGGAAGCGCAGCTTAGACCAACGGTTATAAATTTATGGGGATTGACGGGCTCTGGCAAGACAGCGCTTGTACAAAGTATCGTGGAGATGCTGGACCATCGTAAACTATATACGCACATCGACATGGGTGAGTTCGAATCTGATTCTGCCTCGTGGATGAAGAATATATTTACAGAAGACCTGGAGTTCTTCCACCAAAAATCTGCTATCATTTGTCTTGATGAATTTCAATTTGCACGAACACTGGACGCCAACAATAATGAACTGGGTAAAGATAAACTTCGTGTGATCTGGGATATACTCGACTCAGGCAAGATCGATTACATACCGGGCAGCAGCACGTATTATCTATACCGGGCCGATGCCTGCATTACTAAGATCGACAAGGCGATCAAAAATGGTGTAACGATAGAACATGGTGAAGTAGCAGCCGAAGCAGAGATGTTTCTGCAGATATTTGAAACGTTCTATTTCGAAAGTTACGAACGATGCAACGTGCCAATAAACAAGTCGTACTTTCTGTCATCTGATTTTATTGAAGGGCTGTATTGTCTGTTCGATCATGACGAGTTCTCCAAGAACTATATCCGCGACAAGATAAAGGCTTCTACGTTAGCCGAGCTCCGTGAATTTATTATTGAAGGAATGAAAACTCGACCGGCAACTAAAGAACTTGATCTGTCACATTCAGTCATCTTTGTGTTGGGAAACCTGGACGAAGCATACCCGATGAGTAGCAGCATGAATCCGGATATCAGTGCAGATGAATTTTACGAAGCAACCACGCATATCACGATTGCCAATATCAAGAGTGCATTACGCAGGAGGTTTCGTAGCGAGCAGATCGCACGTCTGGGAAACAATCATGTTATATACCGCTCATTCAACAATGCTCATTTCCGGGTATTGATCCAGCGTGAACTTGAATCTTTTGGATGGAAGATTGATTTTGATTCTTCAGTGATAGATGTAGTATATGCAGAAGGCGTATTTCCTTCGCAAGGCACACGTCCGGTATTTACTACTATCAAAAACCTGATTGAATCACGCATTGGCAAATTGGTGATGGAGATACTCGAAAAAGATCTGCCAGCCGATGTTGTGCACTGGTATTATGCAGAAGAGTATTTTCTACTGGAGATCTGTAATGCTAATGGAAAGTATATATATTCTTTTCTGGATGCAGTAAATCTGAAAATCGATAGCCTGCGCAAAACGATCAACAGCAGTACACAGGCGCATACTGGTATACATGAGGCCGGACATGCCGTGTTGGCCGCACTTACATTACGTATAATACCCTCCGTTGTAGTTTCTAAAACTGCTTCTGACGATGGTGAAGGCTTTTGTATGATCAACTTTCCGGACGGACCGATGACAAAGGATACGATCCGAAAGGACATCATTCTTACGCTGGGCGGATATGCCGCGGAGAAACTCATCTTCGGTGAGGAGCATACTTCTTCTGGCGTAAGACACGATATTGAGACTGCTACGGAACTGGCAAACCGGGCTATCCGCCAATATGCCATGGGTATAGATCCCGTTCTTATAGTAGCATCCTCATCTGATAATGCTGATAGTTTTTATCACACAGAGAGGTATTCGCAGGAAGCCTTGCGCATCATCAAAGATTGTCTCACGCAGGCAGAATTGATCCTGAACAGAAATAAACTTCTGTTACTGAAAATGGGTGAATATCTTACAACACATGCCCGTATGGAAGAAGCCATGATTGCCGAGTATGTCAGAAAATATAGTATAGAAGAATGGGTTCGCACAGAAGGCTTCGTTCGAAAAGAAGATTACTATAGCTTTGACAGAAACGTACAACAACAAATCAGAGCGCTGGAAAAAGCTGCGCAATTACAAACTGCTGTTGAAATGGTATAGCTATACTGCAATGAATATGGCAATAACAATAACCACTAAACCCTCGAATAACCCCGGGGGTTTTCTTTTGCAACTTATTTTTAGTGGTTACGTTTTTCTTATTGCCAGTATTCTATCTTTGCGTTGTATATATAGCACTATGTTTAACCCTTTAACTGAGGGATTTTAAAATGCTCGTCTTGTAATACTATACCATCCTTATTTATACTCCCGTTCGGGAGCCGGATCGGTATTATCCTATCTATACTATTCCTTGTCAATAACAGCTTGTGCAGTATAACTCCACAA
>NZ_DATCSD010000387.1:0-5145 GCF_036568665.1 Ohtaekwangia sp.
TATTTATCAT
This sequence comes from Ohtaekwangia sp., assembly GCF_036568665.1. Taxonomy (GTDB): domain Bacteria; phylum Bacteroidota; class Bacteroidia; order Cytophagales; family Cyclobacteriaceae; genus Ohtaekwangia. The sequence continues at coordinate 11 of NZ_DATCSD010000387.1, forward strand.
GAAACAGTTCATTCATTCTTAATGATGGATCGTCAGTTTTCTAGTGATGATCAGGAAGTACAACATGAAATAATGAGTGATACAATTCACATACAGTTGATGATTAGTGCAGTTCAAGACATCTATGGTAGAGCTTTAACAAACAAGGAATCAAAGACGGTAGCTGCACTTTGGTTATATGGATTGAACGATGCTAAAAATAGTGACAGTTTTAAAAATACTTCAGCTATGTGGGATTTGACGATTGATGATATTCTTAAAATGGGAGCTAAAGAGGAGAACGTAATAATAGATAAGGATACAGGAAAGATTAAAAGCATAGGTGGAAGTGATTGTTATTAGATTTAGGCTATTTTTTTATGAAATTACATATATATATACTGATTTTATTATTGAGCTCTCAGCTGGTTCGGGCACAACATCATTTATCATATTTTGATTTTATCGAAGACCCACTTAAAATTAGAGAAGGCAAAGAAGAGAATCATTTCAAGTATGCTTTAACCCTGCTTAAACAGGACTCTATTGTTAAAGCCTATCAAATTTTATGGCGTGTACATGAAACGGGAAGACTGGATTCAAAAAAAGTTAGTGATGCTCTGAAAGCAGCAAAACGGAAAATTGTTCACCGATATGATAAACTCCTTCGAAGCTCTTGGGTCTTGAGTTTTGATGGATACAGTAATCATATGCGAAGAAGGGATTCTGTCAGATATGAGAAGATTGTCATATCTAAAAAGAAGATACGGTTTTATGGAGGGGAAAGATTGACCAAGGAATATAAATACAGGAGTGAGATAAAAATAGATCCTTATTTTGGATTCATTGCTTATCTGGTTAGGTATAAGATTTCTTCTGAAGAATGGATATACAATTTAGGAAAGTATACAACGAAAAATGCACCGCTTGCTATTGAGCCAAAAGAAGGAGCGATTGATGCTAAATTCTTCGCAGTATATAAAAGAATTAAACAATATTGATCAGTATACCTCAAGTGCAAACTTCAGGACACAATTTTCAGCAAACGCGAGGGCTCAAGTTGGAGAATTTTGCATCTTTAAAATTTGATGTAGATAAGAATGGTGTTGTTGATAATATCCATTTTTCTATATCTACAGATTAGTTACTTAGTTCCTATATACGGATGTTTTGATGTCGACTAACCATCATTGGATTATAGTCCAATTGAAATCATTGTACCCATGAATCCTACTGATAGCAGATATTGATTTTATGAATTCTAAGACAGCCTTACATACTAAGTAAAAAAGTCCTTCCTTCAGGGAAGGACTTTTAATGTTATTCTTTTATACCAGCAAGGTCGAGTATGAAGGCGTCTATTAGTGCTTCGTCTTTTAGTGCCTGAAATCTTCCGGAGGAGCCTCCGTGGCCTGCGCTCATATTGGTTTTGAAGAGCAACAGATTTTTGTCGGTTTTCATTGTGCGAAGTTTGGCTACCCATTTGGCAGGTTCCCAATACTGCACCTGGCTGTCGTGTAGGCCAGTCGTTACAAGCAGGTTAGGATAAGCTTTTTTCTCTACATTGTCGTATGGCGAATAAGAGAGCATATACTCATATTCTTCCCGGATGTTTGGATTGCCCCACTCTTTCCATTCAAATGATGTGAGCGGTATAGTTTCGTCCATCATGGTGGTGATTACATCTACGAATGGAACATCGGCAACAACGCCTTTATACAGGTCAGGTCGCATGTTGGTAATGGCGCCCATCAGTAAACCTCCTGCACTGCCTCCGTTGGCAAACAGTTTATCTTTCGCAGCATATTTCTCATTAACCAGGTACTCCGAGCAATCCACAAAATCGGTAAAAGTATTTTTCTTGTGCAGCATCTTTCCATCTTCATACCATTTGCCGCCCATCTCCTGGCCACCGCGAATATGTGCTATAGCATATACAAATCCCCGGTTGAGCAGACTAAGTCTCTGCGAATCGAAGAAGGGAATCATGGAGATTCCGTATGAACCATAGGCGTATTGCAAACAAGGATTGGTACCGTCTTTTTTAAACTTGTCCTTACGATATACTATAGATATAGGTATACTGACGCCATCTCTCGCCTTTGCCATAACACGTTCGGTCTGGTAATCATTTTTGTTAAACCCTCCGAGTACTTCCTTTTCTTTTAGTAATTTTTTCTCGTGGGTGTTCATGTCATAATCATATACCGAGTTCGGTGTGGTCATCGACTGGTAATTATAGCGCAGGGTAGATGTATTGAACTCCGGGTTACCACTAAGTCCTGCATAGTAAGCAGATTCTTCGAAGTTGATGAAGTTCTCGCTTTTGTCAGACCATTTGATTGTGCGGATTTTGTTTAGTCCCTCCGTTGTTTCTTCCAATACGAGGTAATCTTTAAACAACTCAAAGGTTTCGATAAATATATTATCGCGGTGAGGTATAACGTCTTTCCAGAAAGCTTTGCCGGGATGTGTTACGGGTGTTTCTACGAGGCGATAGTTGGACGCATCGAGGTTGGTGAGAATATAGAATTTATCATTAGCATGATCCACGGTATATTTTACATTGGCCTGCAGCGGCTCTACAATTACCGGTTTGGCTTTCGGATTATCTGCCTCCAGCGCTTGCATAAATTGTGCGTCCGTTCTGCCGCTGGCAATAAATATATACTTCTCTGATTTCGATTTATATACCGAACACTCCAGCGTAGAATCTTTTTCGGTATAGATCAACTCATCTTTGGCAGGATCTGTCCCCAAGGTATGCTTATATACTTTGTTGCCGATCAGTGTCTCCGGATCGGTGAGCACATAGAGTATTGTTTTGTTATCGTTAAACCACACCAGCTCGCCTTCTGTTCCTCCTACTTTATCAGGATATAGATTGCCGGTTTTCAGGTCTTTGAAACGCAGGGTATAAAACCTGCGACCTACGGTATCGGTTATGATAGAGGCTAATGCATGGTTAGGACTCACTTCCGTATCGATATCAAAGAAGTTATGTCCTTTGCTCAGTTCATTGCCGTTCGCGATGATCTCTTCCGGAGCATCCAGCGAACCCTGCTTGCGGCAATATATGGGATACTCGTATCCTTCTTCGTAGCGTGTATAGTAATAATAATTATCCAGCCTATAAGGGACTGATTCATCTTTCTCTTTGATGCGACCCTTCATTTCATTGAAGAGTTTTTCCTGTAGTGGTTTGGTGTGTGCCAGCATGGTATCAACATACGCGTTCTCATCCTTGAGATACTGTATAACGGCCGAGTCTTCGCGGTTCTTTAGCCAGTAGAAATCATCCACGCGCTTGTGTCCGTGTTTGGATACGATCTCAAAAGGTTTCTTTTCTACTACAGGTGGAGCAACATCGGGATATAGTGCAGTCTCCTTCCCGGGACCACATGCTATCAGGGTAGTGGCACAAAGTAATGCCACCGGATAAAATGATACTTTCATGAGTGAGGTTATTCAGAAAGGCAATATAGCGGAATCTTCGGGAATGGTATATCTTCTCAAATTATTCCTCGTGCATAAGCTGGGCCTTCATCTCCGGATGATTCCAGTTTACCTCAATACTGGTGATCTGGTATAGATCGTTTAATTGAAATATAAATATATGCCAGCAATCGAGTTGACTGCCTGAACTGTTGATGCCGGCAAAGGGGAAGACGTGTATAGCCTGCAAGGTAACAAGGAGTGTAACTTTTTCAGCTTCTTCTTCGATCCAATGCATATCGTGAAAAATGATTTTGAGATCAGCGAAGCTTTCCAGGAAACCGTTCCAGAAAAATTTACCGAACGAATGCACAAGCCCGGTAAAAGAACTGCCGAGCGGCACAACATGCATGGAAGCATCGGGCGTGCAGTATAGCAGCATAGTGGAAACATCTCGTGCCTCCAATGCCTTTAGAAAACTCACACAACGCTGGCGATTGTTATACCCTTTATCTTTTACCAGGCCAACGGTCTTTTTCATGGAGAGAGGTTTGGCTGAATATACCGGTTACGCCTCATTGTCCATAGTAAAAAAACGACATATACCGGTTCGTATGGAAATATAGGAAGATAATAAAAAAAGGCAGGACAAAAGCCTGGCCTTTGGTATATATCTGTATACGGATTTACTTCTTGATGATCTTCTTCACTGATTCTTTATTGCCGTAACGAACTTTAACGAGGTATGGACCCGCTTTCAGATCGCTTACATTTATACGGTTATTCGTTTCAAAGCCCGTTGTTGTTTTTATGGTTCTTCCCATTATATCGGTCATACTGAATGTTGCAGTCTGTGCTTCCGGCAGGATGATGATCAGCTCTTCTGCGGCAGGATTGGGATATAGTATAATACCATCCTGAGCAGTGGATTCATTACTGGTGATAAGGTAAGCAAAATCGTCCGACCGTTCGAGACATCCGCTGCTGGTTACTTCTACGGCATATATACCATTCTCCAATAGGTTGATGTCAAGGGTCTGAGCAGTTGCACCGTCAATCGCTTTACCATCGAGATACCATTGATAGCTTGTACCGGCAGGAGCAGTAAGGGTTGAGCCGTTCAGCGCTAATGCTCCTACGGGTGAACAGAGATCGTACTCTGCATATTGACCACGATATTCATTTCCTACACCGGAGAAATCACCCGCTACATATAGTCTGCGGGTAGAGGCTGTTACGGTATATACATAGTATCCGCCTTCTCCCGAAGTTATGTCGGGGTTCCAGCTTTTCTGACTGGTAGTGGCCAGATCAAACGATACTATACCATGCTGTGATTGTATACCAACGGAATCAAAGGTACCAGCGATAAATAATGTATAATCGTTGGCAGTTACATCCAATGCGCTCCCGTTTTTGAATTCAGGATTCCAGGTAGTAGCTAATCCCGTTGTGGCATCAAGCCCGGCTATACGGTAGGGGCGATACGCACCTCCGATCGATTTCGGGAAATCGCCCACTACATATACTGCATTTCCGCTGGCAACGAGTTTATCTATACCCGTGCCAGCTACATCGGGAGCCCACGTTAACAAAGAACCTGTGCCAGCATCTACGGCTGCAAGATGCGTGCGGGGTAATCCTCCCACCATGGTAAATGCGCCTCCTATATATACTGTGTTATCTTTAACATCAAGGGTGGTAACGTACTGGCTAGTGGT
>NZ_DATCSD010000388.1:0-19311 GCF_036568665.1 Ohtaekwangia sp.
AATTGTGTTACCGAATCGCCTAATAAATAACTGGCCAACGTACCCGCTACCAGTTCGTAGATGAGTCCGCAGGTGGCAACAATAAAAACGGAAATGAGCAGCAGCCATTGAAAGCCACTGGCTTTATCTCCCGGAGTAGTCATACAATAGATTAACTGTGTATAGCAGAGCCAATGATGATGCCCATCGCGATCATGAATGCTCCGGCAACAATGGCGAGGGCTATGTTATTTTTTTCGATGATCTCTTTCCAGAGATTTTCGGGTGTAATCTTTTCGAAGAACCAGAAGCAGATTCCCAGTATAAAGATCCCGACCAGTGAAAAGATTACCGATGCGAGTACATATTTCCATTCCATAGTATTAGTTGTTTTTATTTGTGGTAAAAATATCCTCTTCCTGTATGATGGCCGCGTGTGCTTTGCTCATGTGTAGTGGTGGTGGGATTAAACCAGCGCCATCCTACCATGCCTGAGTATATATATAGCAGCAACACTACAGTGGCAAAGCCAAGATAGTATTTAAGTCCTTTTAATTCGTTCCAGCTTATCATGCCTATTCGGTTACATAAGGTGAATAATCACTTTCGCTCCAGCGTTTTACTTCAATCATTTGCCTGCGTATAAGGTAAAAGATGGGAAATGCCATTAACAATAATAACGTTACCCAGAAGTTTACGAGCATGCTTACGTTTCGTGTTACCTTAATCGAGAACGTCTGGTATGTGGTGCTGAACTCCGGGTATACATTGATGTGGTAACGCCCTCCGGGAATCTGCGAGATCAAGGCCTTGCCGTGCGTAGATCCTTCTGACCAGCTATAGCCATCTTCTACACCGGAATAGTATTCAACATCTTTTGAAAAATTATACTCTACACCGGTTTGCTCATTGATCAACGAGAAGTCTGCATAGAACCAATCGTTCGTCAATGGTGCATATATATCAAACTCCAGGTTGCCTGTGCTTCCGCTAATATCGAACGGATGCGATACCAGAAACTTCTGATCGGAGAGTGCTTTCTGATCAAAGTCTTCATTGAAGACAACGTCTTCTGTTGCGACAAAGGAGAAGTAAAATTGCGCGAGCACTGCGACAAAGAACAGAATAACTGTAAGTGAAATCAGCGACTGACTATTGAAGGATGTAGATATAGGTTGGGTATAACCTCTTCCTTCTTTTGCCGGAAGTTTACTTTTGGGTATATTAAATGCAGCAGCTATTTCCTTGGGAGAGCAGTATTCTCCTTTGCACCACAGTACACTGTCATCGCTTTTTTCAACTGTCAGAAAAAAGGGAGGTGCTATATATTCATGGTTGTAAGTTGTCTCTGTTAAGTCCACTACATCGAAGAAAAATTCTCCGACCGCATATTGTACTTCTGCATGATATTTCTGATAGATGCGATAGTGTTCCTGCTCAAACATCAGGTCGTGATCGGACTTGTTGCCAACCGTTCGTGGATTCTCTTCTATAGGCCATACAAAATTCCAGTTGCCCTCATATTCTGCCAGGAACGCATAGCCTTTGTATGGGTTGAAGAGTAAATATTCACGCCACGAGTAATGATACTTTGTTTCGCGCTTTACTACAAAGCCCATCACTTCATATACAATACCATCAAACCTTCCTTTGGCTCCTATAGGTATAGCGGGCTCTACTTTCTTTTTAAAGACAGAAGCTGCATTGTTCCAGTCGCCCAAACGCATGTAATACCCGCAGCCGGAACAAGTCATCGCAAGTGTCATGGCTTTGCCACGCACCGTGTTTACGGTGTTGCAATGATTACAGGTTACCGTATAGTTATTTCCACTCATTCCACTCCAGGATATTAGTGAGTTTCAGATCTTCGGACGAAACCCTTTCGCCCGTCAATATATCTACGGTGTCGCGATATATAGTAAAGATGGCAGTCTCACCGCTATCACGGCTGGCCTGCACGACAAAGAACCCTGGTCGAAATAAATTCCACGGACCGATTTCTCCTTCGAAGCGAAGGTTCTCGCATCGCTCCACGTATTCTCCCTGCATAGCTATATTTCCTCCGAGATGAATGGTCTTGCCGGCCCGTAGCTTGGTAGCATCGTTCTTATAGCGCTGCCACGAGGTAGTGAATACCCGAAAGCTTCCGAACGACTCTGCGATCCAAAGACATTTGCCGGTGCTATATACTGCACACCAGAAGTTTTTATAGTCGTTGCGTAATTGAAGGCGAACCCGGCCCACGATGGTGAAAGCATTGTTCTTATACTCTCCGGCAGATCCGATCTGCAGAAAACTCCAGTCTTCCGGAACCTTGGCAACCAGGAGCGGTTCATCGCTCGCATTCTCGGTGATCACCATCGAGCAAACGCGGCACACGATCATGGAGGCGTCTTCCACCGAAACAACATGTACGGTGCTGCAGCTTGGGCAACTATAGAAAGCGTTTCTTTTCACGTTAGCGATTAATGATTTGTTCGAAGAGTATATCGGCTTCAAAGAAGTCCTTTACGGCTTCGTACAGCCCATGCGTTGTAGCACGATTGTCTCTCAGGTAATTGGAAAGAAACACATCGAACGTAGCGTATTGCTGCTCCGGCCAGGTGTGTATGGAGAGGTGTGATTCGGTGAGACAAACCACACCGGTATATCCACCACCGGGAAAGTTATGGTATACTTCACCTACCTGCGTAAGCCGGAAGGCATGTATCTGTGTTTCGATGAAATCTTTAAAGTTGTGGTAATCAACAAGCTTTGCCACGTTGGCAACCGATAGGTTGGCCACGATGTGCAAACCAGGTACTGCGGAGCGCGCAGCAGGAAGGGGTACAGGTAGCGATTCTGGGATGTTCAAGGGAACAACGTTTTGGTAAGGTTACTCATTTTTTACGACCTGTTCAAATTACGCACCAATGGCCTATGCGTTCCGCTTTGATAGATGCGGAAAGTGAACCTTCCCAATTACAAACTATATATTCTGGAAATAGTAAAGGATATGCAGGTGTTTTGCAGAATTTACACGGGATAGTGTGGCTTGTCGGCCGACTTCGATGGCTGTCCTGCAGGGATCATCCCCCATGATACACCTGCAGGAACCACCGATAAGATTGTATATATACTTCGTTGATTCGAACTATATATGTATACTTTATTTCCTCCGGAAGAGTACTTCAGATCAGTTCTGTTGTATGCTGTTCGTGCATACGCCTGACAAAAGAATATAACTTTATACTATAACAAAAGACCCTGCGCTCAATTTTAAGTATAAAATCTTTTACACCGTGAAAGCAACGTTTGTAACGCAGATTGTATTAAGTTCTTTTTAAGAACATTTTCAGATTTTAAGGGGCAAATGCTGGCGTGTAGGGGAAAGGTGGCGATGAGAAGCAAGGAGTAAGAATGAAGGAGTAAGGAGAATGGGAGAAGTTCTGTTGGAAGATCGGATAACGGATAACGATTAACGAATATCGAACAGGGAACATCGAATGGCGAAGGGAAAAATGTACTCACGAATAACTGTTAACTGAATATTGAGCAAGGAATATCGATCAACGAATGTCGAAGTATAGATGCCCGCTTTTAACGGATAACGTGTAACGAATAATTGTTAACTACTAACAATTAACGTGTAACGGCTAACGCCTAACAGCCGCCAATATCTGCTCCACCCACTCGCTATACATCTTCCCCGAAGGATGTAGTCCATCGGTGGCTACGAGGTCGGGCTCAGTAAATCCTCTGCGGGAAATATCGGTGATGAAGATATAGGTTATACCGAGTTTCTCTGCGATGGACTTGTTTATAGCATTAAAGTCATCTATACCCTGACTGATGAATGCCTGCTTTTCTTTTCCGAAAGGGGTATAGCCGTAATCGGGTATAGATACAACAAATACATGCGATTTTATGCCGCCTGCCAATTGTATAGCGGTGTGCAGCAGCTCTTCAAATTCAGGAGCGTAGCTCTCAGCAGATTTACCCTGGTAGTAATTATTCACGCCAATTAGCAATGATACCAATGTATATTCCGGTTTTAGATGGGCTTCTGTTATTGCTCGTTTCAGATCGTCTGTGCGCCAGCCGGTGGTGGCAATGATTCTGGGGGCCGTGCCATCTATACCTTCCTTGTGCAAGGTTTCGAGCAACTGCACGGGCCATCGTTCATTGGGAGAAACACTTTCTCCAATAGTATAGGAATCTCCGAGTGCCAGGAATTTTACCGGTTCAACAATCTGTAGTTGTGCCATACTTTGCTGCGATATCATCATCAATATCACGATAAACTTGTTCATACTCAAGCGAAGTGTTTGTATGAACGAACGTACGCAAAAAAGAAAGAGGATGGTTTTCGGCCATCCTCTCTTTTATATAGTAAGGTATATATTAAGCAGGTACTGCTTCTTTCTTACGGTTCTTCATATAGATAACCAGTCCGGTGAAAGCCACTACCAGTATAATCGGAATAACCAGTGTTACGTTAATAATCTCTGGTCCGGCAGCTTTCTTCGCTTCTGCGAGTAATGCTACTTTATCGGCATCTGAAACACCGGCAGGAAGTTTACTTTCCACCAGGTTGTTATAGTATCCGCCCATAAAGATGAGGTATAGCGATACGGCAAACATACCGGCACCACCCATAAAGTTGAGTCCTACGGCACCGGTCTTTGGAAGATTTTCAGCCACAAAGCCGATCATCGTTGGCCAGAAGTAGCAAACCCCCATACCAAATACCAATGCACCGATAAAGATCATATTGCCCGAAGTATGACCGAGCAGATATAGTCCTACTACCGATAATATAGCGGAGATCAACAATACACCTTGCGGAGAGAAGCGATGCACTACAGGTTCTGCCAATCCTCTTCCTACCACCATTACACCCGTTGTGAGCGTAAGGATAAGTATAGCATTGTCGGTTACACTTTTCAGGAGTACATCGATCCACTGGCCGGTAAACAATTCTGTGATAGCCGTACCGAACATACAGATGATCATAAAGATGAACAGCGGACTCAACACGGCCTTATACATGTCACCGGTTGAAACACCGGAGGCTACACGTTCCGTTACCGGGAACTCCAGCTTGGAGAAGAAATATCCATAGAGTACAGTCGGTATAATCATAGTGGCCACTTGTATCTGCCAGCCTAATCCGATCTTCGTAAAGAAGAATGCGATCAATGTACCGATCACGATACCACCGGGGAACCACAGGTGAAAATGATTCAGCTTGGTAGTTTTGTTGTCGGCATAAATCGTGGCAACGAGCGGGTTGCAAGCTGCTTCTACCGTTCCGTTGGCTATACCGATCAACAGCGTTGAGAGGAATAAAGACCAGTAACCGGTAGCGAAAATAGTGAGTACTATACCGAGCAGGTGAAATACAAAAGCAATGAGCAGCAATCGCTTCATGCCGATGATATCCACCACCATACCTCCGATAATTACTGCGAGGGGAAATCCCCAGAAAGCTGTAGCGGTAATGACGCCAAGTTGAGCCGCATTAAGATTGAAAGTAGTACCGAGTTCATTCAGGATACCAGCACGGATACCGAACGACAGGGATGTTACGAGTAGCGCCAGACAGCTTGCCCAAAAGAGCCGGGAGCGATCTATGGATTGTTTCATGGACAAATAGGTTTAAGTTTCGAAGGCATGAATATGCTGGGAATTTTTTTCTTCTGCAACACAATTAATACCGTAAAAAATATTTTTAAATCGATTGCAAAGTATGCTAAAACTCTTCATCTTATGGTCGAAATGACTATAATATGCGCCTGATACCTTACCTGATCCTGCTCATCGGAGTGCTTGCCTGTTCTAAACCTGCATCCGATAAACCTGCTTACAAAAATCCTGAACTCTCTGCTGAAGAGCGTGCTAAAGACCTGTTGAGCCGCATGACGTTGCAGGAAAAAACAGCGCAGATGCACTGTGTGTGGAATGATAAAGCCACTATGCTGCTCGACTCTGCCGGTAACTTTGATGTTGAAAAAGCCAGGAAGAATTTTAAGGATGGACTCGGTCAGGTTGGAAGACCCAGTGATACAAAGGGCGGGCTTGATCCTTATAAGACTGCGTTACTCACCAACGCTATTCAGAAATATTTTGTAGAAGAAACGCGATTGGGCATTCCGGTTTTTTATCATGAAGAATGTTTACATGGTCACGCAGCGAAAGGTGCCACCAGCTTCCCTCAACCTATAGGATTAGCCGCAACATTTAATCCTGCCCTGATCGAACAGGTATTTACCCTCGTTGCCAAAGAGGCGCGCTTGCGCGGAACGCACCAGGCATTATCGCCTGTAGTAGATGTAGCGCGCGATCCGCGTTGGGGCCGGGTAGAAGAGACCTATGGCGAAGATCCATACCTCGCGGGAGAGATGGGAGTAGCGGCTGTAAACGGTTTTCAGGGCGATGGTACATTTGCCAGTGGCGAGCGTGTAGTGGCTACGTTGAAACACATGGCTGGTCATGGCTGGCCTGAAGCCGGTAATAATATAGCACCGGCCAATGTATCGGAACGCGTGCTGCGCGAAGTATTCTTCTATCCCTTCAAACAAGTAGTGCAGCGTGCACATCCGGGAAGTCTGATGGCTTCTTATAATGAAGTAGATGGTGTACCCTCGCACGCCAATAAGTGGATGCTGCGCGATATACTTCGCGGTGAAATGGGCTTTACAGGATATGTAGTGTCTGATTACTATGCTGTGCGTGAGCTGGCTGATCGTGAAGGTTTATTTGGAAACCATGTAGCCGCGAATGGCGATGAAGCCGCGAAGCTTACGATTGAAGCCGGAGTAAATATAGAGTTGCCGGAGATCGACTGCTTTAAGAACCTCGATTCACTGGTGCAGAACAAGATCATTGCCGAGTCTGTTATTGATGAACTCGTGCTGAAGATGCTGGAGTATAAATTCCGCATGGGCCTCTTCGATAATCCGTACGTAGACGCGGAAAAAGCAAAAGCATTTATAGGCAGCGAAGAAAACCGGAAGCTGGCACACGATGCTGCTTTGCAGACGATCACCTTATTAAAGAATGAAAAGCAGGTTGCCCCGCTTAAACGCGATAAAGTAAAACATATAGCGGTGATCGGCCCCAATGCCAATCGGTTTTTACTGGGAGGTTATAGTGGTGAGCCAACATTCTTCACCACAGTATATGATGGGATAAAACAAAAAGCTGGCGATAAGATAAAGGTATCATATAGTGAAGGATGTAAAATTACAACCACCAGTGGCTGGAGTCAGGATAAAGTAGAAGTGCCTTCACCGGAAGCGGATCGTCAGCAGATAAAGGAAGCTATAGCATTGGCGCGCACAGCTGATGTAATTATACTGGCTATAGGACAGAACGAACAAGTATCGCGCGAGGCCTGGAGCAAGGAGCACATGGGCGATCGCACAACACTAGACCTGGTAGGTCGCCAGGATGAACTGATTGATGCGATGGTAGCAACCGGTAAACCTGTAATTGCCTTTGTATTCAATGGAAGTCCGTTGTCGTTTAATAACCTGGTAAAGAAGGTACCCACTATATTTGAGTGCTGGTATATAGGACAGGAGGCAGGTAATGCCGTGGCCGATGTACTTTTTGGTGATTACAATCCGGGCGGTAAACTTCCGATCACCTTTCCACGCTCTGCCGGACATATACCTGCATACTATAATTATAAACCGGCTGCACGCAGAGGTTATCTCTTCGATGATGTGAGTCCGCTATATTCGTTTGGTTATGGCTTGAGCTATACCACCTTCGAAACAGGAGAACCGGTTCTCTCCAATGCCGCTATAAAAATTGGTGACAGTATAAATGTTACTGTTACCGTAAAGAACACCGGAACGATGAAAGGAGATGAAGTAGTGCAACTATATATCCGCGATAAAGTAAGCTCTGTAACACGACCTGTAAAAGAACTGAAAGACTTTAAACGTGTAACACTCGAACCTGGCGAACAAAAAACAGTAACGTTCTCCATTACTCCCGAGAAACTTTCCTTCTACGATATCAACATGGCCTGGACGATTGAGCCCGGGGAGTTTGATATCATGACCGGTAATTCTTCCCGCGACCAGGATTTGAAACATGCGTTGTTAACCGTTAACCGTTAATCGTTATCTGTTAACGAATAACGGATAAGGGTTGCTGTTGCCTTTCATTAGAAAAAAGTATATATTCGTTTTATACGTAAGAGCCCATCATCTGCAGAGAGAACCTTTGCCGTTGATGGGCTTTTTGCTTTTGCATGTTTACATGTTTGCACGTTATTATATCCGTTGTCGGTAAGCTATATATTGTGAATACCCTTAATCTATATTTATATGCCTACAAAAAAAACATCTCTCAAAAAAACAACAGCCAAGAAGGCAGCCCCCAAGAAGTCGAGGGCGTCTGCCAGTGTATCCAAGAAGGTCGCAGTAAAAGCGACAGTAAAAGTTACCAACATCGCTGATCAGCTCTTCAAAACGTTTACGGCAAAGCAAACACCGAATCCGGTGCCTCTCAAGATTACTGATCTGGAGAAACGCATCGTTGATCTCAAAATCAAGCCGGCTATAGATCCGAAGAAATTATTGATCAGTATAAACAAGATCAATCCCAATCCTGCTATTCCGGTAGCAAAGATGCCGGAAGATGTACGGAAATCGCTCACGGCACTCAAGCCCGGTACCAAGCGTTTTCATGGAGCGAAAATATCACTCGCATGGTTTCCGTTTCCTTCTGTCTTCTCTATATGCAGCGATAAGTTTGGCTATATGTCGACATCATCGGTACGCAGCGCAAGTAAATTACCGTTTAACCTGACGAACCAGGTATTACTTGGACAACTCGGTGATCTGATGGGTGACCCTGAACGTGATGTTGGTGCCGACTCAACGATACCCTCCGGGTATACATACTTCGGTCAGTTTGTAGATCATGATATAACATTCGATGTTTCTTCCTCGCTCGAAGTAGAGACCGATGCTACTACCATCAACAACATGCGTACTCCTGCGCTTGATCTGGATTCATTATATAGTCGTGGTCCTGCGCTTGATCCGTTCTTATATAGTTTTCCGGCTTCCGGTTCTACAGCAATAAAATTTTTGCTGGGTTCCAATTCTAATTTCGGAGCCGGTGGCCCGGGCGGAACTGGTGGATTTGGCGGTATGCAAACACAAAACGATTGGGATGTGCCACGCGCAGCATCAACCAATACTGCAATGATTGGTGATCCGCGCAATGATGAGAATCTTATTGTAGCGCAGTTCCATCAGGCAATGCTTCGCTTTCATAACCAGGTAGTAGATATGCTGGAGCTCGCAGGTTTCTCCGGAGATATATTTGTGGAAGCGAAGAAAATTGTAACGCATCATTATCAATGGGCTGTAGTGAATGATTACCTGAAAAAGGTATGTGGTGCTGCTGCTGTAACCAGTGCACTCACCACTGTAGCAGCGTCAGTCGGAAGTACCTTCCGCATGCCGGTAGAATTTTCAGTGGCAGCGTATCGCTTCGGGCATAGTATGATCCGGAATAATTACTGGGTAAATTTCAATTTCCCCAATGCTACCCTGGGTCAGGTATTTGAATTTAATCGCAATCCACGACTCCCTATATTTTCTAACTGGGTGGTTGATTTCAATGCGTTCTTCGGTACAGGCGTAGTGGTACCGGTTAATAACAAGGCCCGCAAGATTGATAGTATTATGGCGAACGGACTCGAAAGTATACCGGGAGGAAGTGGCATCATGGCTGTGTTAGCCACACGCAATTTACGCAGAGGTCTTGCACTCGGTTTACCCAGCGGACAAGGTATGGCTAACTCATTTGGTATAACTCCGATGACAACCGCGCAGCTAACGCAGGGGCTACCCGCCAATGAAGTAGCGGTACTAAATTCCAACGGAGGAATATTGTTGCAGAAGACTCCACTCTGGTATTATGTGTTGCGCGAAGCTGCTGTACTGCGCAGCGGAAATCAACTCGGCCCGGTGGGAGCGAAGATCGTTGCCGATACATTTATCAAAATGCTGAAGCGTGATGCCAACTCATACCTGAATGTATCCGGTGGTTTTACTCCGATGTTGCCATCGGCAGCAGCGGGCGATTTTACGATTGCCGACCTTCTCATCTTTGCAGGTGTTACACAACCATAAGGCAAAATATACTGTTAGTCTCGTATAGGTTTGTTAGGTAAGGTGGAAGGGAGCAGCTTCGGCTGCTCCTTCTTTTTTTGAGTTCCATGTTTAAGGTTTCAGGTTCAATGTTCAAAAGGTGGTGGTTCACTTTTTACAATATATAGTATACCCAATACTTTATAACCCTTGAACTCTAACGCAACCTTGAACCATAACCTTTAAACCTTTAACCACAAACTTTGAACATTAAACATTAAAACCTCTAAACTTATTGAGAGAATACAAAAGCATCCATATACATAATCTCCCAATGATGACCATCCAGATCGTAAAAACCGCGACCGTACATCCAGCCCTGGTCTTGTATATCGTTTGGTGAAGTGGCTCCTGCGCGAATGGCTTTGTTCACAAGATCGTCTACCTGCTCACGACTGTCTGCAGAGAGTGTGAGAATTACTTCGGTGGCTTTCGCGGGGTCGGTAACTTCTTTTTTCGTGAAAGTCCTGAAGAAATCTTTTACCAGTAGCATCACATATATATCTTCTGTTACAATCATGCACGTTGCATTCTGATCTGTAAACTGCGGATCGAATGTATAGCCCATCTGTGTAAAGAACCCGATAGAACGTTTCAGGTCTTTTACGGCAAGGTTTACAAAGATTTTGGTTCCCATAGGTAGTCCAGTTTAGATACTGCAAACTTAGTATAGTATAGCACGATGATCGTTGCCTGAACGCGACAATCTATAGGGTTGATTGCGACAATATAAATAGCGTGTTGAACTGGAAAATAATTACAGCAATACGGGAATAGTAGTAGCTGTTTCAGTTGCCTGCTTCTGAAATTGATAGGGGGAAGTGCCGGCAAACTCTTTGAATGTACGAATGAAATGCGACTGATCAGAATACCCGTTATCAAAAGCAACATCCGACAGGTTGCTATAGTTGTTGTTGATCAATTGTTGTAACGATGCCTGAAAACGACAAACCCTGGAAAATACTTTGGGTGTGATACCCACCTGTTGGCTGAACTTGCGCTCAAGACTTCTCTCGGAGATACTGAAGTGTTGCTGAAGATCGCGCAGCGTGATTTGCCCTCTGGATTGCATGATGCGTGTAACAACTTGTTGGGTTAGAACATCCGGATTCACCTGGTTCTTGCGAACTTCGTCAGTGATAAATGTAGTAAGTATAGCAAGCTGTTCGGTTGATGTGGCAGCATGAAGCAGTTGATCTTCAAGTGAATTACTTCTTCGGTTACTCCAGATGTTGGTGTCGAAACAAGAGTCGGTAAACTCATGTGCATCAAATCCAAAAACAGATTTCAGTGCATCGGGATGAAAACATATACCTGCGGTGCTAAACTTGCCTGTTAAATGAAGGCTTGTGCGTGTAATAGTTTGCCCATATAAAAAAGCAGGCGCGAGCGGATTACCAAATTCATCTTTGAACATTCCTTTCTCCGATGGATGCACCATAAATCCGGGACAGCCATCGGCCAGTGGGCCTAACGTTGTAGCAGTATCATCGCCATCATTTTCGAGCGTCCAGAAATACCGGACGTATGCGCGAAGATGTGGTGGCGGTGCCAGCTGCGTAAACTTCATGATTGATATAACGGGTTTGGTTAAACGATGTTACGATCACGCGGTCATTCGAACATTTCCTGTTCTTCGGTATAATATGTTACGCGCGAGTTTATACTGGTAGAAATAATCTTTCCACCGGTAGGGCTATGCGTTTTCTTTGAATTATGAATATCCAGAAAGTCGCGAACCTCACCGCTGATAATATCCGGTTCTTTCTTGAGGATTTGCTTCTCAGCATGTTTTAATACAGACTTGATTGACTTTGACAATCGTTTGACAGCAGCGTCTGATATTTTATTACCGATGGAGAAAGGAGATATCTTTGCATCCCACAGAATTTCGTCTGCATACGCATTACCAATACCTTTTATATTATGCTGATCAAGCAGTATAGTTTTGATATTCGATTTCTTTTTCTTTAACAGGGCCGTCAGAAAAGCAGCATTCACTTCTTCCGACATTGCATCGGGTACATCGCTGGGTTCGGGATTCAAGGTTACCGTAGCGGCTTTTTGAAAATCGGTCAGCACCAGTTTGGTATCGTCATTAAACACTACTTCCAGGATGGTATATTTCGGTTCTTCATCTTTATCCACGACATATAGTCTTCCCTTCAGCATCATGTGAAGCCGCAGTACATCGTCTTTCTTGAATTTGAAACTCAGTTCCTTGCCATCACGATATACTTCTGTCAAGGCCTGGTTGCCCAATGTTTTTATCAGCTCGGCTTCCGAAGCATTAGCTTTTTTGTCGTATACCAAATGTATATCCTTTACCTTTTTATTGTGAAGTCGTTTCTGTAGATTGATACTGAACGCCTGCAAGTCTGGTAATTCCGGCATAGTGATTTTCTTTATGGATTCAAATGTAAAATTTCACTCTATCCCCGTAGTACGCTGTGTTTTTGTAATAGTATACGAGAGACTCTATTCTTCCATCGGGTTTTATGGAAGAGCGTAATTCATAGACTGGCTTACGAAGAAATATCTATCCGGGTTTACCGGAAGATGTTTTCATTCCGAGATATTCTTTAGACGGATTTGTCCAGAGAAGGATGAGTATAAGAATGCCAAATATACCCGACTCCTGGCTCAATCCGAATAAGAGATCAATTCCTGTAACAATTACCGCGGGCCAGAACTTTCTGCGATTGACAAACCATAACAACAGGATGGTGAGTATCAGTGGCACCGACAACAAGCCGGCCAGTATAGCCATTTCCTGTTCCGTATTTTGAAGTCCGAACCGTTTACGCGTATACGAGACAAAACCCGCGAACAAAGTTTTGTCGTACGAATTTCGCGTGAGATAGTAAATAATCGGTATAAGAATAAGGCCCAGAAGCCTGAGAGCTCCCAGTGCCAGAATCACCCGTATCGTTCGTGGTCTTTCCTGCATGCTTTAATAATTCCGGAATATATACGTAAAGATAAAAACCATTCCTGATACGAGCCGCATTCCAGTCTTACACCCGAAGCCACCTCGCAAAGGTTTACGAATAAAATCGGTAGCCCGCGCGTTGTGTGTCAGCCTCTTCCGTTGTCAGAACAATTCATACCATTTCACAGTTATTGGCCCCACGAGTATCATTTGCTGTGTGCTTTTCGTAATAGAGCAAAGAAAACCTCGTTAACTTTGGTGCCTCCAAGAGAACCATTCACCCCAAAGACTATGAAAGCCACAGTGTCGCGAACCACCTTCGGGGCTCCCTTTCGCCCCATGATCAGATTTATAGAACTGATGCGCGCTCCATTTCCTTACTACCTGAATGACGATCGCAAGAATACGCTGCTGGCGGCTGGTATCAGTCTCTTTCTTGTAGCGTTCATGTTTGTGTTTCAACACTCGTATGTGCATAAGATATTCCTGATCAGCGGAATCACCTTTGTTATTCTCTTCCTCAATATTGTAATGCTGCCCAAAGTTGTTCCATCGCTTTTCGACAACTGGACGGTGGGTAAATATATAGCCTTTTCATTCTGGCAACTTTTGATGGATGGGTTTGCCATCGCTGTAGTGCTTGACCTGTTGAACTTCCATCCCGAGTCAACCCTGGGCGAAAAGATACTCTATATATATCCCAGTGTGTTAAGCAACGGAGTTATACCCTTGTCCATTGCAACGTTGTTGTTGAGAAACAATATGTTGCAGGAGAACTTACGGAGTGCTGTAAGAGCCAACCGGGAGCTGGACAAAATAAAACACCTGAAAGAAGATCCGGCACATACTCGTGTCAACGTCATCACCATCTATTCAGACACAAAAGAAACACTCGAGCTGCCATTGGCCGACCTGCTTTATGTGGAAGCCAGCGATAATTATTCGACCGTATATTGGAGAAACGGCCAGACAATTGAAAAGCGAATGCTGCGGATCAATCTCAAAAATATAGAAGGCCAGCTCGATAATTACTTTGCCATTCGCTGTCACCGGTCATTTATTGTAAATATTAATGCGATCGATCACGTTACCGGAAATGCCAACGGCTATAAACTTAGTATACGCGATACGAATTTCTCTGTGCCTGTATCGCGCGCCAAGGGAAAAGAAGTCATTGAAAAGATAGAGCAACTGCGTAATGTATTTGAGTTGAATTAGTCATTCGTCTCACAACGTTGTTACTTATACCAGGCGTTTGTAACTCATACCGAAACAGCCGCCACTCGCTACATTCACCAGTGGCAGTCCCACTATAAAACATTCATGCGCGTTAATGATGGCAAACAAACACATCGCGTATGAAACAGACTATCCATGCACACAGGAGTATAGATCATCCACTCCTGCATAATCACAACATTATCGTAGTCGCCCCTGTATCAGGGACACGTGCTGCTATAACAGCATCTCCAACCTTGAACATGAAACCTTAAACATTGAACCTGGACATCAAACCCTAAACAAAGAATTGAACCCCCATGAATTTATTTCAGACAATCCGGCTATGCGCCACCGCTATCGTGACGCTGGTATATATATCCCTGCAGGCGCAATCGACACAGACCATCCGCGGAAAAGTGATCGATGGTGTGAGTAATACACCACTCATTGGTGTAAGTGTAACGGTTATCAACCCGGACGGGAAAACTTTTGGAAGTGTAACCGATGAAGAAGGCCGGTATCGCATCGATCATGTTCCTACCGGGAGGCATACATTGCGCATAACCTATATAGGCTACGAAGAACAAACTATTCCCAATGTTATTGTTACTGCAGGAAAAGAAGTTGTGCTCACATTTAGTCTTACCGAAAGTATAAATCAGCTGAATGAAATAGTTGTTACCGGCAATGCCAGGAGCGACAAGACTGCCACGAACAATGATATAGCGGTGGTGAGTGCGCGCTCCTTCAATGTAGATGATACCAAACGCTATGCCGGGGCATTGGGAGATCCTTCGCGCATGGCAGCAAACTTTGCCGGTGTAGTAGGCGGTAACGATTCGCGTAATGATATAGTAGTGCGTGGTAATTCGCCTACCGGTATGTTGTGGCAACTGGAAGGATTGAACATTCCTAACCCCAATCACTTTGGTGCATTGGTTAGTACCGGAGGGCCGGTGAGTATATTAAACAACAACAACATTGATAAGTCAGATTTTATGACCAGTGCCTTTCCGGCGCAATACGGCAACGCAACGGCCGGGGTATTCGATCTTCGTCTTCGTGATGGTAACAATGAAAAGCACGAACTATTGGCACAGGTGGGCTTTAATGGTTTTGAGTTGGGAGCGGAAGGGCCGTTCTCTAAAAAATCAGGCGCATCGTATATCGCGAATTACCGATACTCTACATTGGGAGTATTTCAATCACTCGGTATACAATTCGGCACAGGCTCCAATACTCCGCTATACCAAGACCTAAATTTCAAAGTAAGTTTACCCACTACAAAAGGCGGCAAGTGGACTATATTTGGCGTTGGTGGTTTGAGTTCGATCGATCTGCTAGGCAGTGAAGCTGATCTTAGCAAGAACAACAATCTGTATGGCAGTGAAAATCGTGACTCCTATACGAACTATAGAACCGGTGTGTTGGGCGCGAGCTACGAGAAAAGTATAGCCAATACATACCTGCGCTTTACTGCCGGTGTAAGCGGTACACGCGAGAAGTTTGATTCGGATTCATTGGTACGTAACAGCGAGGATGAAGTGACTGACCGCTACCTGCGGGCGCAAGGCGAAATGAGTACACAAAAATACTCGTTCAATTTTCTGACGCGCACCAAGTTCAACGCGCGCAACAGCCTTACCTCCGGATTCTATATCGATGCTACACAATTCGATCTGCTCAACCGGGATATATATGCCAATCTTGACCGCGACTCTGTTCGGCTGGATGTAAACGACCAGGCTACGCTATACCAGTTCTATACCACGTGGAAGCATCGCTTTAATCAGCAACTTGTTTTTAATGCCGGTATACACGGGCAATACTATAGTCTTAACGAACAGTGGGCATTGGAACCGCGTGCCAGTTTGCAGTATATTATCAATGGAAGTCAATCGCTAAGTATAGGCTATGGCATTCATAACCAGGCGCAGAATATTACCACCAGCTTTATACAAACACGTACGGTCACGAGAGAGCTACTGCTTACGAATCGTAACCTCGACTTTACAACCAGTCATCACTACGTGCTTACTTACGACTGGAATATATCTGACAATCTCCGTTTAAAAGCCGAAGGATATTACCAGACATTAACACATGTGCCGGTAGAACAAAAGCCTTCGTCATTCTCGGCATTGAATACAGGAATGAGCTTTGGTATAGAAGATCAGGATAGCCTCGTAAACAAAGGCACCGGTCGGAACTATGGCTTGGAACTGACGCTCGAGCGATTCTTTAACAAAGGATATTATTTTCTGATCACCACTTCGTTGTTTGATTCGAAGTATAAAGGCAGCGATGGTATAGAGCGCAACACAACCTTTAATACCCAATATGTATTCAATGCACTGGGAGGGAAAGAGTGGCGGGTAGGAAGGGGCAAGAATTTTTTCTCTGTGAATGTGAAAGTCTCTACAATAGGAGGGAAACGACTTACTCCTATAGATTTCGGGAAGTCGCAGGTATTTGGCCGTACAATCTATAGGGAGAGTGAAGCCTATAGTGATCGGCAGACGCCATACTTCCGAACAGACCTTCGCTTCTCCTATCGTAAGGAGTATACGCGCAGTACATTGGAGGTTTCGCTCGATCTTCAGAACCTCACCAACAACAAGAATATATTTACGCAAAGCTATAATCCACGCACCAATTCGATTGTAACACAATATCAGCAGTCGTTCTTCCCGGTGCCTTACGTGCGATTTACTTTCTGATGACGATACAGGGGTAACCGGCCACGAATTGATGGTGATGATGGGACGTGTAGTGGCTGGTCTTTTTATGGTTCATTATTCAATGTTTAAGGTTCCATGTTAAAAGTTTGGAATGTGAATAAGAAGGTATATATAGTGAAAAGTTTGATGGCTTGGTTGGAGGATGTTTTTTGGATGGCGCTCTTTTATCTGGTGTCGGGTATATATGCGTATGTTTTTTTCGCAGAAGAGAGGCAAGCTATAGGGAGCATGGAGGATACAGAGATTAACACAGAGGAAGATCTTCTTCTGTGGATTTTTTTGTTGGATATGGATAACTTTCGGATTGTTTATAATAAGGTATAATCTTGATAGTCAAGTTGTAGAAACCTTGCAGAGTGCATGTTCTTTGAACGGTATGGAATATTTTCGACTTTGAAGTAATTTTATACTGCTGCGTATGGTGCCATGGAAGTGAAACGTATACCCTTTGAGATACACCTGACGGTTGAAGCATCTGCCGATGAAGACGTTGTGCGATTTATGGAGGTGTGCCTGCTGAATAACGGGAAACCGCTATTGATCGAATTATCACGGGGTGACTATGCGCATCAGCCCATGTTTAGCAGTGTGATTCATGCTGCCAGTCTGGAACAGGCTTTGATATCATCCAGGGCGTATATACAGTCATTCACAAAAAATAGCTTTCCGGTAAAACGGCTGAAGATCGAAGTGCCATCCGTGCATGCAGCCGATGCGGTATATATGGTACGTGAATCATTCAAGCCATATTATGAATGGCATGGCAAAGTAAATTACGAGCGGGTGCCAGAGCTGATTGCCTTATGTGAAAAACATCGTGTGCATCTGTCGTTAAATGCCTTGAGAGGCGAGAGCACCAGGCGTTTTGTAACCCTTCGCGATTTTGATACAGAACAAATATTTAACACACGTGTAGCAAATCTTAAGAAAGAACTTAATGAACAAAACTGGTATATACTAAAAGAACAATCGGAGTTTTGTATATACGATGATAATATAGTTTTGGATAATGGTTGGTTAGTATAATTTTTTCTTTGTGGATATATCAGAATCAAGTGGATTGCAAATGCTGGCGTATGAAGCTTTCATTCGAAGAGCTTCAGCGGTTGGTCTTCCTTTTATGCTGAAGGGCAGTTATGTCACGCGACAATATTTTCCTGATCCGGCAATGCGATTGCCAAACGATCTTGACTGGATATACCTGAATGTTTTAGAAAACGAAGAAGACTCACGCGCAAAGCTTGACGAATGGACTACACGCGTTACAGAACTAACAGTAGAAGATGGTGTGAGGTTCAGGAGCTTTCAGGAGAATGCATTCTGGCGAAGGATAGATTATGCCATGCACGATGATTTCCCCACGGTAAATACTGACCTGATGTGCTGGGTAGATGGTGAGAAATTGGATTGGTTAGGATTGGATATTTCGTTTAACCTGGACGTAGAGCCGCCTCCGGTTCCGTTGCTATATACTCCGCTGAGAGGAGAACCCTTTACCATTCCGTATTCAACACCCATTGCATTGCAGGTAGCCTGGAAGTTGCATCAGACATTGGTGAGGCCGCGATTCAAAGATATGTTTGATCTGATATATCTTTTGAAACATCCGCTGTTTGATGAGAAGGCATTGGGCCAGACGTGGCAGGCGTTGGTAAATGAGTGTGCAGTGGATAGTATTGATATCAGTCGGTTGAAGTATATAATTACCGGAGAGCTTGATCACTTCTATAATCAAACCACGATCGTTGATGCCTGGAATTTCTGGAGACATGAAATACCACTCCGGAATAATAATTACTACCACGACATTACTTACGAACATGCCAGCCGCACAACCGATGTGAAAAATATACCGGACAAGCTTAAAGATTTTAAAGAGCAGGTGCGCTACGCCATGAATCACGCTGGCTTTGATACAGACATGCTGAGCACGTTACCATCGGCTACACGTGCAAAGCGTAAATCGTATGAAAAGCAGAAGGTCGATGTAGAGGGGACAGTGCGGCCTGCCGCTATATCCAGACCGGAGTCAAATGTAGGTAACGCACCTATATCATCACCGGGTAACCCGGCAACATTTCAACGGGTAGAGGATATGCCGGAGTATAAACAACTTTACAAGGAAGCACGAAGTAAATTCTTTCGAACCGTTTTGTGGTTTGTATTACTTGTATTGATGTTTGTGCTTGTGATCGTGTTGTTGACTACTTGATCGTTGATTCACTTAATCTATATAATACATAATTTCAGTCTCAATCCAATCGCCTTTTTGACT
>NZ_DATCSD010000389.1:0-76538 GCF_036568665.1 Ohtaekwangia sp.
TAAATCTGAAGGCAAATATAGCGCGGGGCTATCGCGCTCCGAATATAACCGAGATCGCTTCCAATGGTCTTGATCCGGGAGCGCACATTATATACCTCGGCAACCGGAATTTTGTTCCGGAATTCTCACTGCAGGAAGACATCGGTATAACGGCACATTATAGCAATGTATCCGGCTCATTGAGTCTCTTCAATAACAATGTTGAAAACTACATTTACCTCTCATTATTGGTTGATGCCAACAACAACCCTGTAAAAGATGCGCAGGGAAATAAAACATACCAGTACGAGCAGGCATCGGCACAGCTATATGGAACAGAAGCAACGTTCACTCTTCATCCGGAAAAACTCAAGGGCTTTCGGTTCGATAACAGCTTTGCATTGATCTATGGTTTTAATCGTAAGTCGCAATTCAAAAATGAAAAACTGAATGGAGAATATCTTCCCTTGATACCTCCGATAAAATTTGTGAGCAGTGTATCGCAGAAGGTAGCGTTGCGATCTAAAGTAATAACGAGTGTTACAGCAAAAGCCGAAGCAGAATTTAACGCGGCACAAAACCGATACCTCGCTATTAACAACACGGAGACACAAACACCGGGCTATACTTTACTCAATGTTGGCATCTCGGCCGACATTGCGTATGCCGAAAGTAAAGTTGCACAGGTACAAGTGCAGGTCAACAACCTGCTGGACGAAGTATATCAATCTAATTTAAGCAGGCTCAAGTACTTTGAGTATTATAGTCAATCGTCCAACGGTCGCTCCGGCATCTATAACATGGGGCGGAATATTTGCATCAAGCTTGTGCTGCCGCTTTAAGAAATATAGGAAAGGATTATAATGGGGGGATGAGTCGATAAGTGGTGAAATGTTTCATCACGGGGTCTTCCTTTCTGTTTTCTCCTTCGAAAAGCAGCCATACCGATGTGTATCCTTGTCGGTTGTGCTCATGGAAAGAGTCTTTTCGTGATAAAGTTTCTCAAAACATTACTAATTCGATTGAAACCATACAATCCTTTTTCTTTTTGTCAGTCATATTACTAACTTTTCACCCCAAGCTTTACTGCTAACTTTTTTTGACTGCATGAAAAATCGCGCCTTGAAATACACGATCGCCTTTGGAGCTGTCGGACTGATCATTGCCATTCTTATCTCGTATGTTGAGCGTAGCACAGTCAGCACATATCAAAACAATCTTCCCTATATATCCCTGGGCGATAATATCAAGAACCGGGTAACACAGGCACACTTGTGGTTTGAAGAGCTGATGGCGGGTGATGCTACCCTTAATTATGAGCGTGATATTCAGCCGCTCTTTGTTACATCCAAAGAGATTCTGCAAACAGCGTACGAAGGCAAGGATAATGAGCTGGGTAAATTTAAACGTGATATTGACGAAGAGACGCGTGCCATTCTGAAAGAGTCTGTGATCAGCCTGGATAAACTGGTGGAAACTGCCCAGGAGCGCTGGAAGCTGAAACAACAGGAAAGAACCATCGAACCGGTGCGCGATAGTACCGGTGCTATCATTTCTTCTGTAGCCAGTGTGGGTGAAGAAGCAGGTGGCGCACTCGACCAGAAGTTTGATGCTAACTATGATGAATTTCAGAAGAAGATGGATCAGCTGATCAGTCATGTTGATGTGATTGTAAAAGCAGACTCTTCTTATATAAACTTTCTTTCATGGCTTTCCATACTCTTGTTGATTGCCGCTTTTGCTCTTTTATGTATACTGCTCTATCGCCTGCAAAGCAGCAGCGACAGCATGGTGCAGGAAAACAATGTGAGGCTGGAAGCACAGAACAAAGATGTGAGTTCGCTCACTGGCTTTGTGGAAGCTATATCTGCGGGGAACTATGACGTGGAGTTACAGGCTTTGGCTGATGCTGACCTGGGCACAACGCTCATGACTATGCGCAACAAGCTGCGTAACAATGCCGAAGACGACCGCAGACGCAACTGGTCTACTACCGGTTTGGCGCAGATAGGAGAGATACTCCGTACATCTACCTCTTCTACAGAAGAGCTCTTTGATAATATTATCAAGTTTGTGGTAAAATATACCAGAAGCAACCAGGGAGGTTTATTTGTATTGAATGAAGAGAACGAAGGCGAAAAGGATAAACAACTGGAACTGGTAGCATGCTATGCTTTTGAGCGCAAAAAATTTCTGAAAAAGAAAGTAGCAGCAGGCGAAGGATTGGTGGGCCAATGCTATATGGAAGGTGAGCGCATTTACCTGCTCGAAGTACCACAAGAATATGTATCGATCACATCCGGTTTAGGAGGTTCTAATCCCAACGCATTGTTGCTGGTGCCGCTCAAGGTAAATGAGCAGATATATGGTGTTATAGAATTGGCAACGTTCGGTAAATACCAGGAGTATGAAGTAGACCTGGTGGAGAAACTGGCGGAAAGTATAGCGTCTACTATATCTACGGTACGCGCCAATGAAAGTACCCGCATATTGCTGGAGCGCACACAACAGCAGGCCGAAGAGATGCGCGCGCAGGAAGAAGAGATGCGCCAGAACATGGAAGAACTGGAGGCTACACAGGAAGAGATGCGCAGAAAAGAAAAGCATATACAGAATATGCTCGATGGTGAGAAGCATCGTAACGATATCAGCCAGCGCAACCGTAAAGTATTAATGGAGCTTACCAAGAACCGCGATGTACAGTCCGGTAACTGGAATGCTGCACTGGAGAAAATTACTTCCACTATCTGTAATCAGCTTCACGTATCGCGATGCAGCGTGTGGTCGATCAACAGCCTGCGTAATAAACTTACCAACGAGAAACTATATAAGCAGCGCGATAAGGTTTTTGAATCGGGTATGGAACTGGTAGCGAAAGATTACCCGGGATATTTCGAAGCACTTACCGGTGAAGATATAATTGTAGCGAACGATGCTCTGACACATGCAGCAACACGCGAATTTACCGATACCTATTTCAACGCACTGGATATACGCTCACTGCTGGATGTACCCTTCTTTAATGAAGGCCGCATTGCCGGGGTGATATGCTGCGAACATCAGCATGAACAAAAGGCGTGGACGGAAGAAGATATAGAGTTCCTGAAGTCGTGTGCCGACCTCGTAACGGTGGCATACAATACCATGAAGATCAATACGATGATCGATAACCTGAACGATGCTCAGGAAACCCTGCAGACGATCATTGATAATATACCGCGCGCTGTATTCTGGAAAGATAAAGATCTGCGCTTCCAGGGATGTAATCGTATATTTGCTAATGTGGCCGGCCTCAAGTCGCACAAAGACCTGGTAGGTCATACCGACTTCGATATGCCATGGAAAGAACATGCCGAAGCATACCGTGCCGATGACCTGGCTGTAATGAATAGCCGCAAGGCGCGCCTCGACCTGGAAGAGAAGAATGTAAACAGCAATGGTGATGTATCGTGGGTGCTCACGAGTAAGGTGCCGGTAATGAACCAGCACGGAGAAGTAGTAGCTGTGTTGGGTATGTTTGAGGATATTACCGAGCGAAAACTGAAAGAAGCCGATATAGAAAGCAAGCTGAAGGAGCTCGAGCAGCTTAGAAAGATGCTCGAAAGCCGTACAAATTGATCATTTTTTATAGAAAGTATTACATCTGGCGGCACTGGAGTATTCAGGTAAAACAATTTTTAGCCTGACTTTTACTATTTTTACTGATTATTACTCAACTACCCGTATTATGAACCATCGCTTTCTCATGATTATGGCTGCGTGCATGACGCTTAGCGTCTCGCTTTTTGCGCAGGGCGAACGTAAGGATAAAACGGCCGTTACGTATGAAGAAATATATGACGAGCCGTATTCTGTCAACAAGTTATTTGTTGGACTCATGCCTTTGTATGGCGAATTATTTGCCACCAACGTAAACGCGGGGTTTGGTGCCGAAGCCGTTTATTACCACAAAGATAAAATGGACTTCCGGGTACATTTCCGGAAAACCTATAGCCAGCAGTTCTTTGATTTTGCCCGCGATCTTTCTACCAAGCAAAGCAGTGTAGATAACCGTGCAGAAGTATATAATTACTACGAATTTGGAGCAACCTACCACATCAAGGATTTTGAAGAGAGCTCCAAAACGAAAATGTTCCTCTATAAGAAAAGCTATAAAGGCGATAAGTGGGCAGCCCGTGTGCCGCTCAGTGCCGATGTACCCTGCAAGGTGCGCAAGATATATGGCATCCGTCTCGGAGGTATCATTTGGGATAGCTCTACCGACCTGGCCCGCGCACTCAGCGCTCAAAAACTGAATAACAACGTACTGGTTACTGCGGAAGGTAAACCTCTGCCATTGCAAGAGTATAACACCGCTGGTAAACAGGTAAACGTGCACCCATTTACCAATATATCATCCAAAGGGTTATATCTCGGGGGTTCTATGAGCTGGATTAAGAATGTAGCTGTTAACTTCGATAAGTTTGAAGAAGGCGTAGATGATCTGATGTTCACTGCGTATGCCGATATACTCTTTGCTCCTTCGCTTACACTCGATGATATAGTATATACTGATAAGTACGATGCTTCAACTCCTCAATATATAGGTACTCCTATAGCCGGTTCAACCGCTACCTATTCGGCAGATCCGTTAAAGACCAAGAAGATCGGTTTCCGTTTGGGTATTGACGGGCATTTTAACCGTCAGTTTGGTTGGTCGTATGGGGCAGAGGTTGGGTATCGCCCAAGCTTGCAGTCGAGAACATTCTATGCGCTGCTCAAGATCAGCTTCCCGGTATTCGGCACGAACCTGGATTACAAGGTAGAATCGTTCGGAAAATAATTAACGTGTTTAGGTTTGCAGGTGTGCACGTGTTTATGTGCGCCTGTCTTTTCTTTCAGACTAAATCTCATGTAGTCTTAGGGCTTTCTTTTGATTATTGTGGCGGGGTGCGTTACTTCGTCTCATGGCTGATTTGTTGATCCGGAATATAAAAGGATTAGTACAGGTACGTGAGGCAGGTATATATCGCGTGGCAGGCAAAGCTATGAGCGAACTGCCGGTGATAGAGCATGCCTATCTATATCTGAAGGATGGTTTGATACATGCCTACGGAAGCATGAACGAAGACCCCGGTATACATGCAGCCGAAGAGATTGACGCTACCGGCAGGTTTGTATTTCCTTCCTTTGTAGACTCTCATACGCATCTTGTTTTTGCAGCCAGTCGCGAAGAGGAATTTGTGATGAAGATCAAGGGCGCTTCGTATGCCGAGATCGCAGCAAAGGGCGGAGGTATAGTAAACTCTGCACGCAAACTTCAGCAAACTTCAGACGATGAATTATTCGAGCGGGCCATGCTTCGGGCGCACGAGATTATAGCAACCGGAACTGGAGCCGTAGAGATCAAGAGTGGCTACGGACTGACTACACGCGATGAGCTGCGCATGCTTCGTATAGCCAAACGCATTGGTCGCGAAACGCCACTTACGGTGAAAACTACATTTTTAGGTGCCCATGCTGTTCCGGCTGGTATAGCTCAACCCGATTATGTAAAGCTGGTGATCGATGAAATGATACCGGCCATAGCAGCCGAAAACCTGGCGGACTATATCGATGTATTTTGTGAGCAGGGATTCTTTACTGTGGATGAAACTGAAAGCATTGTAGAGGCCGGCAAGCGTTATGGTATGCGGCCGCGCATCCATGCGAATCAATTGCATCGCTCGGGTGGCGTGCAGGTAGGGGTGAAGACCGGAGCACTAAGTGTTGATCACCTTGAAAATATAGGAGACGAAGAAATTGAAGCGCTGAAGAAAAGCACCGTAATGCCAACGGCCCTGCCAGGCGCAGCGTTCTTTTTAGGTTTACCTTTTCCTCCCGCACGTCAGCTTGTGGAAGCTGGATTACCATTGGCTATAGCGTCTGACTATAATCCGGGTTCTGCCCCGAGTGGCAACATGCCTTTGATGGTGGCGCTCGCCTGTATAAAAATGAAAATGACTCCCGAGGAGGCTATCAATGCCGCTACGATCAATACCGCGGCAGCGCTTGAACTGGAGCATACACATGGCAGTATAACCCTAGGCAAAGTTGCCAATGTATATATCACGGCCCCCATGTCAAATATAGCCTATATGCCATACGCGTTTGGAAGCCGGGTGGTAGACCGCGTAATCCTCCACGGCAAAAGTATATAATACAGATCAGTGATGTATATCGGTCATGTCTATGGAATGCTCAAACCGGTAGTACAGGCGATTCCAGTTATATAGTCCCGCTGCTGCGAGCAATACTGCCAACACCCATAGTGGCACTGCAAACAGGATCAGCACAATCAGCGTCATCATTAGTATGAATATGCGTCTGTCCCATCGTTTCTGCATCCAGTTATGGATATAGAGGGTACTATATATAAACAGTATCATAGCAAAAAATAACAGTATACTTTGCAATAGTATAGGCAGCGAAAGATTTTTCGGGAAATAGGTAATGAGTAAACCAATTTCCAAAATTACCGATGGCAGCAGCGTTCCGGAAGTATAGAGCACCCGTTGTGAGAACCGCAGCGGTAATTGTCGCAGCACAGCAAAATGATAGTTTTCAAATTCGTGCAACGTTCCCAGCAAGGCCAGGTGTGCAGTGGCAATAATAACAACACCCATACCGAGCAGTCGGTGGTCATACGGCTCATCGGTATAGAGATAGCATACTGCCAGTAATATAGCAGTACTGAATACTTTTGTACCGATCAGTAGCCAGGCTTGCCTGCGAAGAATCCACTCGGTAAAGAAGATCGCATACGGCTTGTGAAATGTTTTGTCGAACCAGCGCTTTATACCACTTACCTTCTTTTCAAGATCGGGGTGATGAAGCGAATAATATAGTTGCCAGGCTGCGAACAGCATCAGCAGCAATAAAGTAACAATTACTATAGCGGCAGACTCTGGTCGGTTATTCTTCAATGCGATCAGTACCAGCAATACACCATACCCGGTAGCTGGCATCAACTGGTTGTTGAGCGTAGCGATCAGTGTGCTATACTGATCTTTTGCAGGCAAAAGTCTGAATACAAACAGAAATTCATTTTCGCCTCGCCTTAATACTTCCTTGTTAAAATTGATCACTTTAAAAGTATAGATTGCCCAGACTGTTGCCGGTATCAATATCATCAGCGGACTGCTAATGAAAGATTCGGCCAATGCTATATGATCTTGCCCACGCATAAAGCCGCCCGCTATTCCTACTACGAGTAAAAAGAAGCTCGCATTCTGTCGGTAAAATTCACGAACAAAAACAGCGGAGAAGATACGCGTTTCAGTTTTCATATCAGCTTCAGGCTTTTGTTTTCAATGCTATAGGTGGCCTTAACAGGAAGTATATCGGGCTCTAATAACTGATGAGAAGAGATCAGAAACGTTACCTGCTCTTCGGTGATGCGTTGCTGTATATAGGTGAGTAATATTTTTCGGGCCGCTTCATCGAGCGTGATAAGCGGTTCATCTAAAATGATAAGTTGTGGTTTGCCGAGGAACGCCAGTGCTACCGATACTTTCTTCAACATGCCGCTGGAGTGCGTCTCGAAAGGTTGCTCTGCATACGAAGCTATATCAAATGCATGGATGAGATGTTGCTGTTGATCAACTGAAGCGCCTTTTGCTTTACCTATAAATCGAAAGAGATCTTTGGGAGTAAGGAAGCCTGGGTAAAGCGGCTCTGCTTCGCTATAGCTCACGCGCTTACGGTATAGCACGGCATGTTGTGTAAGCTCTGTGCCATCATCAAAACGGATGGAACCTTCGCAGGGGTGAAGACCTGCCAATGCTTTGAAGAAAGTAGTTTTGCCCGAGCCATTTTGTCCTTTGATCCAGTATGCACCCGCTTCAAAGCGGGCTTCCGGAAGTGCCAGAATAAGCCTGTCACCGTATTTCTTGGAAAAGTTCTCGATGATCAACATTAAAATCCTGTTAGAGATAAAAATATTTTGGGTGTTGGTATAAACTTTTGGGGTGTTGGTAGCATCTAATCAATAACAATCTGGCTTTTACGCCAACTTTGGTTTAATATTTGTCGTACATATAGAAAATATAATTACACAACATGCGTTTTGCGAGATTAGTATTTGTGATGATGATCGCTGCGGCAGCCACCGGCACGGTGCTGGCCCAGGAACGCGAACAGTCGTCAGTTCAGGCCGAACACGTAGATATAGCTAAAACTGTTCAGATATTCCCCAATCCTGCTGTAGAGTTTGTGCATGTGCGCATCGAGCAGTTCAAAGCCCAGGATATCCGCCTTTCCCTGCATAACATTATCGGTAATGAAATGAGTATGGAAACCGAGATCGTGGATGAGCACGAACTGCGCGTACGCGTAAAGGACCTGGCTTCTGGATACTACCTCCTGGCTATGCGCGACAAGGACTCAAAGTTTAGCAGCACATTCAAGTTTGTAAAGAAATAACAGCCGTCTATCGACCGTATATACTTTCCTTTCTTCTTATTGACTTTTCTTCAGCAGTTCGCGTAGCTTGCTTCCAAAGTTTTTGATTTCCTCTTCGGTAGTATCAAACGAACACATCAGGCGAACTTCATACGTACGCTCATTCCAGATGTAAAAGTAATTTTGCTCCTGCAAAGCCGGAATGATAGCGGGCGGCAGAATAGCAAATATACCGTTGGCGTATACTGGCTGCGTTATTTCAATGCCGGAAGTTCTCAGCTCCTGCTCCAGTAATTTTGCCATGTTATTACAATGCCCGGCATTGCGCTTCCACAGATCGTTGGAGAGTAATGCCTCAAACTGGGCACTGATAAAGCGCATCTTCGAGTGAAGCTGCATACCTTGTTTACGTATATACTTGAAGTATTTGGCCGGTGCCGGGTTAAAGAAGATCACCGCCTCACCGAACATCATACCATTCTTGGTGCCACCAAAGGAGAGTACATCTACACCAGCATCGCGGGTAAACGAAGCGAAGTCTTTCCCCAGGCTTACGGCAGCATTGGCAATTCTGGAACCATCCATGTGAAAGTATAGATTGTTCTTTTTGGCAACCGCTGCAATCGCCTTTACTTCTTCAATAGTATATACCGTTCCGTATTCGGTAGATTGTGAGATCGAGATAACGCCCGCCTGTGGATGATGCTGATCATCTACCCGTTGTATCTTATTCTCAATTTCGTGCGGGTATATCTTGCCATCTTTCGTGGGGATTGTTACCAGCTTGCAGCCCAGAAATTTTTCAGGCGCTGTAGATTCATCTACATTGATGTGCGCCAGATCTGAACAGATAATGGAATTGAACGAACGCGTAAGCGAACTCAACCCCAATACATTAGCACCCGTGCCGTTGTAAGCGAAATATACTTCTATATCATTTCCAAAATACGTTTTGAATTTCGCGATGGCGCGTTCGGTATATTCATCTGCACCGTAAGAACCTGCATGACCCGTGTTTGCGCGTAATAATGCTTCCATTACTTCAGGGTGTACGCCCGAGTAATTATCGCTGGCAAAAGTCTTCTTCATTCGTGTTTGTCTTTCGATTTATGATTGAGCTTGTCGAGTATATCATCCATCAGGTCAACCTGCAGTTGTTGGATCTCCAGCAGTCGCTGATTTTGTTGTAGCAGCAAGTGATCGATCTTTTCGTGAAGCAACCTGATCTCGAGTTCTGCTTTCAGATTTACTTTATAGTCGTGCTCCGAGCGCATGCGGTCTTTCGCTTCCTGCCGGTTCTGACTCATCATAATGATAGGCGCTTGTATAGCGGCCAGGCAGGAGAGTATAAGATTGAGGAGGATAAACGGGTATGGATCGAATGGTCGTGTTACGAGTATAAATATATTGACGATCATCCAGAGAATCAGGAACGAGAAGAAGGCTATAATAAAAGTCCAGCTTCCGCCAAAAGTAGCGATCCGGTCGGCCAGGCGATCACCAAAACTGAGTTTACTATCAATAGTAGGCTCAATGTTGCTTACCAGCAGTTCATTCTCATTGACGCTGCGCAAAACATCTTTCTCGAGTTTGGATAATTCTTTACCCTCCGAACGGAGAAGATGCTCCATAAACTTCTTCCGGTACTTCATCAATTCCTCCAGCGATATATAGGAGTCGGTAGTAAAACTTCGGTGGTCAGACTGGATCATCCGTAATATACCGGGACGAATCTGGTGACCCTTTACAACCTGTGAGGGAGGAAGTTCTTTATTGGAGATATGACACTTTACCTTTTGCATAGCACTGCGAAATTTAGGAGTAATTTCTGAGGAAAGCCTGTAGGCCAGAGGTAAAGGAAGCGCCATTCATGGAATTTATACCGATGAATAGCGCAGTATATTTTAGAACTCTGCATTGCCCGGAAAGCGCGGGTATGCTATAACATCGCGTATGTTGGTCATGCCGGTAACAAACAGAATGAGGCGTTCAAAGCCCAGACCGAAACCAGCGTGAGGAGCCGAACCGAACTTGCGCAGATCGAGATACCACCACAAATCTTTTTCAGGCAGGTGTAATTCGTTTACACGTTTCAGCAGGCGCTCATAACGTTCTTCACGTTGTGAACCACCAATGATCTCGCCAATGCCCGGGAAGAGTACATCCATAGCGGCAACGGTTTTATCGTCATCGTTCTGGCGCATATAAAATGCCTTGATGTCTTTCGGATAGTTATACAGGATCACCGGCTTCTTGAAATGCTTCTCTACCAGGAAGCGCTCATGCTCGGATTGCAGATCCACCCCCCATTCCTCCACGAGGTATTGGAATTTCTTTTTCTTGTTCGGGTTGGAGTTCTTGAGTATATCAATCGCCTCCGTATAGGACAACCGTTGGAAGTCGTTATCAGCAACAAACTTCAGGCGATCGATAAGCCCCAACTCGCTGCGTTGCTCCTGTGGTTTGGTCTGCTCTTCTTCCTGCGCGCGCTTGTTGAGAAACTCCAGGTCTTCTGCACAGTTCTCCAACGCATAGCGCACCAGGTATTGCAGAAACTCCTGCGCCAGTTGCATGTTGTCGTTAATATCATAGAACGCCATCTCGGGTTCTATCATCCAGAACTCCGCCAGGTGCCGTGTAGTGTTAGAGTTCTCTGCGCGGAACGTAGGACCGAAAGTATAAATATCGCCCAGTGCCAACGCATAGGTTTCGCCTTCCAATTGCCCGGATACCGTAAGGTTCGTTTCACGTCCGAAGAAATCTTCCTTGAAATTTATAGTACCATCTTCATTGCGTGGCGGGTTGTTTGCATCCAGTGTAGTAACGCGAAACATAGCACCGGCACCTTCGGCATCCGAGCCGGTAATGATCGGTGTATGGATATAAAAGAAGCCGCGATCGTTAAAGAATTTATGTACAGCAAACGCCATGGCGTGACGCACGCGCATTACAGCACTAAATGTATTGGTGCGCGAACGCAGGTGAGCAATCTCGCGAAGAAATTCAAGTGAATGTTTCTTGGGCTGAAGTGGAAATTTTTCTGCATCGCTATCGCCTAATATCTCCAGTAGTTTTACTTTTACTTCTACCGCCTGACCTTTCGCGGGTGAAGGAATCAATTCGCCTGTAATAGATAAACATGCACCGGTAGTGATGCGCTTCAACGTTTCATCATCAATGGAATTTAACTCCACTACCGCCTGCAGATTATTGATCGTAGAACCATCGTTGATAGATATAAACTGATTGTTACGAAAGGTTCTTACCCAACCTTTTACAGTAACTGTTTGACCTTCAGGTTTTGTGAGGAGGAGTTCTTTGATCTTGATGCGTTTCATGGAAATGTTAATTTACCGTTATACGTTAATGGGTTATATGCTATTCGTCAGGAGTGTTTCGCTTCAGGCGAATCACGGTTAACGAGTAACAGATAACGATTAACGGTTAACAGGGGACGCAAAAAACGAAAAAACTTGGGAGTTTTGAAAGAAGTATATAAGCCGATACGGTGCCAATAAGACTATAAAATGAATATTAAGGCTGTGGATTGGCCGCGTTGGGAGGACAGGTAATATCTGTGGACTGGACTATTTTTTTAAATTTGCATAGTCTTTGATCTACCGATCTAAACAAGGATTTTTTAATGCAGAAACTCGGATTAAGTCAGTCGTTACAACAAAAGCTATCGCCTCAGCAGATACAGTTCATCAAGCTGCTGCAGGTACCTACAGCCGAGCTTGAGACCAGGATCGAGGAGGAACTGGAAATAAATCCTGCTTTGGAAGAAGGTGAAGGCGAGGCCGAGGGTGAAGAACCCGAGAAAGCCGAAGACAACTTTGAAGAGCAGGAGTACCAGGAAACTTCCGGAAGCGAGGATGAGGTAGACATCAAAGATTACCTGCGCGATGATGATTATAGCGGCTATAAAATGCAGGGCGATGGCGATGAAGATGATGACCGCGATATGCCGCTACCCATGTCCACCTCATTGCACGAGCAATTGATGGATCAACTGGATTTTCTCGGACTGGATGAAAAGAACTATACCATTGGTAAACAACTGGTGGGAAGTATAGAGGGTGACGGGTATATACGCAGAGACCTGGAAGCTATTGTAAACGACCTGGCGTTTTCCCAAGGTATAGAAGCAACGGTAGAAGAAGTTGAAGCCGTACTCAAGAAGATACAGACCTTCGATCCGCCCGGTATAGCCGCGCGAAATTTACAGGAGTGCTTATTGCTGCAGCTTGAACGCATGGACAATGGCCATGATATAGATGTAGCGGTTGCCAAGAAAATAATTACCGAGTGCTACGATGAGTTTACCAAGAAGCACTACCAGAAGATACAGAAGAAACTGGAAACGGAAGACGAAGAGTTTGTTCGTGATGCCGTAGATCTGATCGTGAAGCTGAACCCCAAACCCGGAGGCAGCAGCGCACCATCCATGGTAAAGAACCAGTATATCATTCCTGATTTTATACTTACCAACAATAACGGCAAGCTCGAACTTGCGCTTAACTCGCGCAATGCTCCCGAGTTGCGCATCAGTCGCTCGTATACCGAAATGTTCAAGGCATACGACAAGAGCGATAAGAAAGATAAAAAGCTGAAAGAAGCGGTATCGTTCGTGAAGCAGAAGCTCGATGCTGCAAAATGGTTTATCGATGCCATCAAGCAACGCCAGCAGACCTTGCTGAAAACGATGCGTGCCATTGTAGATTTTCAGTACGACTTTTTCCTGGAAGGTGATGAAACGAAACTGAAGCCGATGATATTGAAAGATATAGCCACCATGATTGGTATGGATATATCTACCGTATCGCGTGTGGCCAGCAGTAAGGCGGTGCAGACCGATTTCGGAATTTACCCGCTCAAGTATTTCTTCTCCGAAGGTATATCTACCGATTCAGGAGAAGAAGTGAGTAGCCGTGAAGTAAAACAGATCATCAAAGATATTATCGAGGCGGAAGACAAGAACAAGCCGCTCTCTGACGATAAGCTCGAAAAGATACTGAATGATAAAGGGTATAATATTGCCCGCAGAACGGTTGCCAAATACAGAGAGCAACTGAATATACCCGTTGCACGGCTTCGTAAAGAACTATAGCCGATGTTGGGATCATCTTTTCATTCAACCCTAAATCCTGTAGCCGCGTGAATTTTCTGGCGAAAGTAATCTCCTATGTGTTCCATCCCTTGCTGATGGTAACCTATATGTTCTCTTTGTTTGCCCTGTACTTTCCGCTTGGGCTTGACCCGCTCAAGATCGATGCCCAGTGGACGTTTATACTGATCATTTTTGGCTTCACGTTTTTGCTGCCTGCTGTTAATATAGGGTTGCTCAAATTGTTTGGCTCCATCAAAAGCGTTACACTTGTTAACCGCAGAGAGCGCATCATTCCGTTTATTTTTATTGCTATACTATATCTCGTTATCACCTACTTGTTCTATTCTAAAACAGGGGTGAGCTTTAACGATAATCTCTTCAAGTTTCTGCTTATTGCCGATGCTCTGGTGGTGATCTCTGCTATTGCTACCATGTTCTATAAAGTAAGTATACATAGCCTCGCAGCCTGGGGATTTATAGGCATCATTGTGCCACTGAACGGTCTCTCGGAAAATGGTGCGTTGTTCTATCCTTCGCTGGCAGCGATTGTTATCACCGGACTGGTTATGTCATCGCGATTGCAGTTGCAGGTACACTCCGCACGCGAAGTAATGATCGGGGGAATCCTCGGCCTTGCCACCAGCTTTGCGGGCATGGTGGTTTTGTTTTAAAGTGCTTATCTTCAGCTTTTCAAAAAAACAAAATTCAATACCTGAAAAGGTATACGTTATACTTTTTATCCGCAGCTTATGAGCTATACCTGTATCACCTATACAGTGAGTGATGGCGTTGCCACCATAACACTGAATCGCCCAGTAGTATATAATGCACTCAATGATGAGATCACCTACGAGCTACAGGATGCACTGAAAGCCGTAGCGAAAGATGATGCCGTTCGCGTAGTGGTGTTAACCGGAGCCGGTAAAGCTTTTTGTTCAGGACAGGATTTGAAAGCCGCTGCCGGCACAGAGAAGCGCTCCTTTATAGACTCGCTGCACAAGCGCTATAATCCGATTATCCGCGCGATGCGTAATTTACCCAAGCCCATTGTAGGCCGACTCAACGGAGTGGCTGCTGGCGCAGGATGTTCGCTGGCACTGGCGTGCGATATACTTGTAGCTTCGGAAGAAGCAACGCTTATAGAAGTGTTTGTAAATATAGGGTTGGTGCCCGACTCGGGCTCATCGTATTTTCTTCCGCGCCTGGTAGGCATGGCCAAAGCATTTGAACTTTGCAGCATGGGCAGCAAGGTAAAAGCGAGTGAAGCTCTTCAGCTCGGACTGGTAAATAAAGTAGCACCGGCTGACCAACTTGATGCTGCTGTAAAAATCTATACTGATTATTTTGCCATGGCACCCACTAAATCTATTGGACTGATAAAAAAGATGCTGCAGAAAGCATCAACGGCATCCCTGGACGAAATGTTGGAGTATGAAGCCTATTGCCAGGAGATTGCCGGCAATACAGAAGACTATCGCGAAGGTGTAAATGCCTTCCTGGAAAAAAGAAAGCCCTCTTTCAAGGGCAAATAACTTGAAATTTATTTTCTCCCACAGATCTCGCAGCGTTATGCAGATGTATAGATTTTGATTCTGTATATCTGTAAAATCTGTGGGAGCTATTGTATTTAGAAACTGGCCAGTGATATACCGATCGTCATCGTATTGAAGTCGGTAACTTTGCTGTCTTGCGTAGGACCTTTGCCGGTCTTGAACAGGTTGGTCATGTTATAATATCCGAACACACTAAAA
Source organism: Ohtaekwangia sp. (assembly GCF_036568665.1). Lineage (GTDB taxonomy): Bacteria > Bacteroidota > Bacteroidia > Cytophagales > Cyclobacteriaceae > Ohtaekwangia. The sequence continues at coordinate 15,262 of NZ_DATCSD010000389.1, forward strand.
TTACCAACGCCAACTTTAACATAAGCACCGTAGCGGAACTTGGTTAAGTTGAAGTCTTGCTTGTCCTTCAGTTTTTTTACTTCACCGTTTTCAGAATATTTGATTTTTGTGAAAGAATCAAAAAGATAGCCTACGCGACCACCCACAGATGCTTTGAAACTGCGGGCCGGGTCTTCCGGATTACTGCGGAAACAAATTTCCACAGGCACTTCAAAGTAGTTGGTGATGAGCTGCGACTTCTTGGTTCCATCACGACCCGCCTGCGCTGGCGATACCATCAGCAGCGTGCTACCATTATAGTCGAGAGTATATTTGTTGGTGAATTTATAGCGCTCCAGGCTAAAGCCCACACCTGGCACAAAGCTGAAGTTTGATTTCAGAATGCGCATTTCATATTGATAGTATACGTTCAAGGTACGCGATCCCCAGAAACCAGTCTTAAAGTTGCTGGGAGCTCCTGAAGCACGATTCACACCCAGTTCCAGTACAAAAGTACCTGGTATATCGGGTCTGCCAGTTCTTTTGGTAGTGGTAGTAGTTGTTGCTTCCTGTCCGAAGGCAGGGATCATCAAAACTGATAAAAATAATAGAGCCGCGAATTTTCTCATGTTAGCCTGTCTGTCAGTAAAATAAAGGTTCAAAAATAGCTTTTTTGTTGGCAGAGCCAAACGTTGTGTTTTGTCAAGTGAATTAATTCTTTACATTTGCAGTCCCAAATTTAACCGCACTCGTAGCTCAATTGAATAGAGCATCTGACTACGGATCAGAAGGTTCGGGGTTTGAATCCCTGCGAGTGCACTTGTAAAGCCGAAGAGTAATCTTTGGCTTTTTTATTTTACAGTATTTCAACTCCTATAGCTCAATTTATAGAGCACCCCGACCGAGTCGGGGAGGTTCGGGGTTTGAATCCCTGCGAGTGCACTATCGAAAGCCGAAGATTAATCTTTGGCTTTTTTATTTTACACTACTTCAATTCCTATAGCTCAATTTTATAGAGCACCCCGACCGAGTCGGGGAGGTTCGGGTTTAGAATCCCTGCGAGTGCACTTTAAGGATCAATCCCAAGAAAATTGTGGTGTTGATCCTTTTATGTACAGATGTTTCAGGTACCTGTAAAAGTTTTATCGTGATCTGTTCATTTTTTCTTTTAATATCAAAACGCAATTCTTTGTTTGGGCTGCAGGATTTCAAAAACTCATTGTTCAGAATGCCTTAGCCCGATAGACTAACGCTCTGTGTGACGATTCAGTACATGGGCCGCGGAAAAGGTCTTTGCTAACCTCGCACCTGGCAAAGCCCCAGGGTCGTTGGTTTGTATCTTGTGTGTTATTGATTCATGCCAAAAGTGCACAGCGTAAGAGCAATACAAATCCATCTATAGTTTTCATAACACTACAAATTTCATCAGCATCCAGTAGCCAATGCGTTGAACATGCCACATCTTAATGTAGCACCCATGTTGATGTGGGGATGAATGAATATATGTCCGGGCCTTCGTAACTTTTTTCCAAAGTTACCCTGTGTGTATATAAACATCATTTAATCTTCAAACTTTACCTATGAAAAAGATCATCCTAAGCCTTTTCTTATTACTAATGGCCGCTGTTGCCTCAGCGCAGTTTTATGTGCGCGCCAATGTCGGCTATAATATACCTGTGAACAACGATCTCATCGGTCAGAACTATAGCTACGCAAACGCTGATGCCGGATACGTAGAAAAATTCAAAAGTGTCTACGGAAGTTACGGTGCAGGCACGTCCATCCGTGCAGCCGTAGGCGGATCATTATCCAACGGAATTTTTGGTTACGATGTAGAGGTTGGTTATCTCTTCGGTAAGCAATATACCTATACCAACAGTTATCAGTATTCTGAAAGCGAAGGCAGTGTAAAAACAACCAGGTCTGCCAAGTCTTTTCAGATCAGTCCGTCATTTACATTTACCACAGGCGATGGAAAGTTTCAACCATTCGCCCGCGTTGGCCCCGTACTAGCTGTCAGCTCCATACAGCAGAAACAGAATACAGATAGTGATTACGGAACACAGAAATACTCAGAAGTGCTTCAATACAAATATTCAGGAGGAATAAGTGTTGGGTTCAAAGGCGCGATTGGCGTGTCATACAGTATAGCACCCAAAATGCAGTTGTATGCCGAGGTTGATTTCGTGAGTTTGTCGTATTCGCCCAGTAAACGGAAGACAACGAAGTACGATGTTAACGGGCAGGACAGTTTGGGTAACATACCTGACGACCAAAAGGAGATCGACCTGAAAAAGGAATTTGAAACCGTGAGTGAAGAGGGTGAGCCTCCGATGCGCGAGTCGTATTCCATGGGATCGGCAGGTCTGCAGTTCGGTGTGAAGTTTACACTGAAGTAGATCGTGTCGTAAGCTTGCAGTGCAAGAGATATATACCTACATCTTCAAATCTGTCTGAAGATGTAGGCTATAATAATACGATGACCAGTATGCACTACATACTGGTCATTGCATTAAACAAAGTCTGAAGAGATTCAGCATTCTGAAAATCAACTTCATTCTGTAACAGATATTGATTAAGCGCTTCCTTCTTATCCGGATAAGCTTTCAATAAACTCTTCTTATCCGCTTTAACAAAAGAACCTTTTGCATTTCTGAAATAGTAATGCGTCTTCTTTCTATAGATGATATCAACCTTCTCTACCATTTTCAAGGCTAGTCCTGAGGCAGTTCCGGCTCCCGTTGTTATCTGGCTGTTATACGAACCGTTAGACGTTGTGCTGGAAGTACCCGAGTTAGGCTGGCGTCTTCTGTCGGCTACATCAATGCTCTCCATTTTGCCAAACATAACATTGGCATTCTCTGCCATACGCTGCACATAGCCGATATCTGCCTGGTAATAGAATACATCATTTCCAATAGCAACATTCTTTATAGTCTCGGTATCGCTTAAGGCAAGCGTATCTTTTCCTTGTATAAAATCTATTTCTCGGGTAAACCGGTTAAAGTTCATCATACCACTGCCAACGTGGTTATTTTTAAAATATACTTTCCCCGAAGTAAAAGTTGGGAATAAATAGATGTCAGCATAGGAGAAGGTGTCTTTCGGGCGAGTTCCTTCTTTCACCACATATTTTTGATCGTCCTGTGCTGTTGCTATACCACTGAAGAGAACAGCGCAAATAAAAAGGATGTAAAGTTTCATAACTCAATGTACACGAAAGCCCTTTTCAGGGCAACTACTATTTTGTGTAGGTTGAATTTGTTTACACGGTTGCGCAGGATGGGTTTTAAAAGACCTCGTTCAGCTGATATCATTGGTAAAGACTGGTTCGTATGTGTTTTGCCTGCATTTTTATACGAAGTACCATGTTGCGATGACTCTACCTTCTTTTTATCAGTATATATTATTATAGAGAGTGTGTCCGGATTGAACGAAAGGATGTGACACTACACGTTATTTTCGTGCGGTTAAACGTTTATTCTGCTTTATTGTGTTTCTGATACGCAATGGAAGTACGTTGGCGTATTTTGTATTAGTATTTTTAGAAGTAATGTGTATCTTGTACACATTGATGCACCCCAAACCATCACTACTTTAAAAAAATACAATCACGCATGAAAGTGTACAGCGCATTGACCAAAGCCCTTTACGGTCTTGTTACTACAGTACTTGTACTGGTGTTTACGTTTAGCCGGCCCGTTGTGGAGCCGCCCCGTATTTTGGTATTTACAAAAACCGATGGATTTCGCCATACCTCCATCGAAGCAGGTAAAGCTGCTTTTGAAAAGATGGCAACTGAAAAAGGATTTGCAGCAGACTTTACAGAAGATGCTGCTCTCTTTAAAACCGAAAATCTGAAGAAGTATAATGCCGTTGTTTTTCTGAATACAACAGGCGATGTTCTCAACCCGGAACAGCAATCTGAATTTGAAAGATATATACAGGCAGGTGGAGGATATCTCGGCATTCACGCAGCTACCGACTGCGAATACGACTGGCCCTGGTATGGTCAACTCGCGGGTGCCTATTTTCTTGATCACCCGAATCCCAACAATATACAGAAGGGTAAATTTTATGTAGTGGAGAAAGATCATTGGGCTACGAAAGGAATGCCCGATACGTTTGAGCGCACCGATGAGTTCTATAGCTTCAAACGCATCGATCCCAGCATTCATGTATTGGTAAAGATTGATGAGAAGTCATACCAGGGAGGAAAGAATGGAGCGGATCATCCCATGAGCTGGTATCATGACTTTGATGGAGGCCGTGCTTTCTATACTGCTATGGGGCATACGGATGAGACTTTTTCGGAACCACTCTTCCTCAACCATATATGGGCTGGCTTGCAGTACGCCATGGGCGGTGATGCACCGGCTCCGTTAGATTTCACCAAATCAAAACCCGAAGAGAATCGCTTTTCAAAAGTAATTCTGGAAGAAAAGCTGAATGAACCGATGGAGCTGAGTGTACTGAATGATGGACGTATACTCTTTATAGAGCGTCACGGTGCTGTGCGGCTCTATAATCTGAAAACAAAGAAGCTCAAGACGATTGCCACTATCCCTGTAAGCACCAAGTATAAAGATAAAGAAGGAAAAATATCAGAAGCGGAAGATGGTTTACTCGGGCTGAACAAAGATCCCAACTTTGCCACCAATCACTGGATATACCTTTTCTACTCGGAACCGACAAAATCACAAAATATACTTACACGCTATACCCTTGTAGGCGATGTACTGGATCAAGCGTCCAAGAAAGTATTGCTGGCGGTTCCTACACAACGCGAGCAATGCTGCCACACCGGTGGTTCTATAGCGTGGGATAAAGATGGAAATTTATACCTATCAACAGGCGATAATACGAGTCCGCGTGAAGTAGCGTATGCACCAATCGATGAGCGGCCTGGTAAAGCTCCATGGGATGCACAGAAGTCATCATCCAATACCAATGATCTTCGCGGGAAGATTATCCGCATCAAACCAAAAGCCGATGGCACCTATACTATACCGGAAGGAAATCTTTTTCCGAAGGGCACTGCCCTTACCCGTCCTGAAATATATACCATGGGGCATCGAAATCCTTTCCGTATTTCAGTAGATCAGCGAACCGGCTTTGTATACTGGGGCGAAGTGGGGCCGGATGCGAGCACACCGGATTCATTGCGTGGTCCGGAAGGACAAGATGAAGTAGGCCAGGCACGCAAGGCTGGTAATTTTGGCTGGCCCTATTTTGTGGGCGATAATAAAGCCTATAATAAATTTGATTTTGCTACCAATCAATCCGGAGAGAAATATGATGCGGCAAAGCCTGTCAATAATTCTCCCAACAATACAGGGCTTAAAGAACTTCCTCCTGCACAGAAAGCTTTCATCTGGTATCCGTATGGCGAGTCGAAAGAGTTTCCATTGGTAGGCTCGGGTGGAAGAAATGCCATGGCTGGTCCTGTGTTTTATAGCGATGATTTCAAAACAGCAGCACGGCCGTTCCCTAAATATTATAACGGTAAACTTTTTACATACGACTGGATGCGCGGCTGGATCATGGCTGTAACGCTGGATAAAGACGGGAACTATATTTCGATGGAACACTTTATGCCAAGCTATAGATTTAGCAACCCGATGGATATGGAGTTTGCTGCCAATGGCGATCTATATATGTTGGAGTATGGCTCAGGCTGGTTTACCGGTAATGATGATGCGCGACTTATTCGCATCGAGTATAATGGAGGTAATCGTAAGCCGGTGATAGAATTAGCAGCCGATAAATTGGGAGGCTCCGTTCCATTCACGGTTACACTGTCATCCAAAGGAACAAAAGATGTAGATGGCGATCCGCTGAAATATACCTGGAAAATCACTTCCAAAACCGGCTTCGCTAAAACAATTAACGAACCGGAAGCGCAGATCACATTGTCCAAACCGGATATATATAAAGCTACACTGGTAGTGGCAGATGATAAGGGAGGTATATCTTCGCGGTCACTGGAACTCACCGCAGGTAACGAACCTCCTGTACTCACATTCGATATCGGCAAGAATAACAAATCGTTCTACTTCCCGGGCAAAACGTATAGCTATGCCGTTGCAGTAACCGATAAGGAAGATGGTTCGCTTGCTAATGGAAAGATCAAACCGGAGCAGGTAGTGGTAAATATCGATTACCTCGCAGAAGGTTTTGATAAAGCCGAGATCGCACAAGGACATCGCACGGCAGAAGCTGCGGTAAACGTATCGAAGGGGTTGAAGCTGATTGAAGGCAGCGATTGTAAGGCCTGCCACGGTATCGATAAAAAATCCATTGGCCCGGCCTATCGTGAAGTGGCGCTGAAGTATAAAGGTAAAGCTGGTGCTGTAGAGAATCTTACCAAGAAAGTTATTTCCGGTGGCAGCGGAGTTTGGGGCGATGTGCCAATGGCAGCACACCCGCAGTTAACAGCAGCCGATGCTTCGGAAATGGTAAAGTATATTATGAGCCTGGGCGATGAAAAACCAAAAGTAAGGTCGCTGCCGGTAAAAGGAACCTATACCACCAAAACACCTGCTGGCGACAAAGGCACCGGAGTATATATATTCCGCGCCTCATACAGAGATCGCGGATCGAATGGTTTACCATCTATAGGTTCGGAAGAAACATTTACATTGCGCAATCCTGCTATCAACACAACCAAGTTCGATGTATTCGATAATGTAACCAAGATGTCGTATGGAGGCAACAGCTTTGTTATACCGAGCAAATCCGGAAGCTCCATAGGATTGAAACAGGTTGATGTTACCGGCATTGCGCAACTTGAGCTGATGGCCATGGCCCCAAAGGCACAACTCAATGCAGAAGGCGGTATTATAGAATTGCACATTGATTCACCTAAAGGTAAACTGATTGGCAAAACAGAATTTATAGGCGATACTCCCGGTGGAGGCTTTGCCGGTAAACCAGTGTCGCTGCCGGTAGAACCAACGGAGGGGGTACACGATCTATACCTCGTATTCCAGAACCCGCAAGCCAAGGCTGCGCAATCGCTTATGATTGTGATAAGTGCTACGTTCAAGGCATCATCCGATGGTGAGGGAACTGCCGCGCTCAATTACTCGGCCAGCGATCTCAATATATATACCGGTAAGTATAAAATGACGGGCTTACCTTTTCCATTCGTGGAGGTAAGTGTAAAGGAAGGTAAACTGATGATGGATGCCGGTGGCCAGGTAGGTGAGATCAAACCGACTGATACAGCCGACAAGTTCGATGCAGACGGGAGAGCTACAATACTGTTTATCCGCAATGGCGATAAGAAAGTCACTACGTTAAAAATGGATGCTATGGGCTTCAGCTTTGATGGCGTTAAAGAATAATTCAGGAACATTAATCGATCACAAAATATAGTATATGATAAACCGAAGAGATTTTTTACGCAACTCGGGCGCCATGGCGCTGGGTGCTATAGCACTGTCAGGAACCGCGAAAGCATTTTTACTGAAAGATAAATTGCCGCCTGCAGGCGTACAGCTTTTTACATTCTTCCCCAAGATGGATAGCGATGTAAAAGGTACGTTGCAAAAGATAGCATCCGTTGGCTATAAAGAAGTAGAGTCAGCATTCAGTATGAAAGGTGGCTACTATGGGATGAAGTCAACCGAGTTTGCATCGCTGGTAAAAGATATAGGGCTCGGGTGGAAATCACACCACGTGTTAGGAACACCCTATATAAATCCGGCTACCGGTAAACCAATGACCGACCAGCAGGGAAACGCCATGCGTACACTGCGCGATAATTACCAGGAGCTGATTGATGAAGTAGCAGCTGCCGGAGTGCCCTATATAGTTTGTGCTATGACTGCCTTTGGTAATACTGAAGAATTGAAGACATCCATTGATACACTGAATAAATCAGCGGAAGCTGCGAAGAAGGCCGGTATAACATTGGCCTATCACAACCACGATAAAGAATTTACGTCACTGGATGGTAAAGTTGTTTACGATACATTCCTCAGTGAAATTACTCCCGACATGAAAATGGAACTCGATCTGTGCTGGGTCACCAAAGCAGGTGTAGATCCGGTAGAGATGTTCAAGAAAAATCCGGGCCGTTATCCGCTGTGGCACGTAAAAGATATCGATAAAGATTTTACCGGCCCTCAACCGGTTGGTACAGGCGTGGTAAATTTCAAACGCATCTTCGAGAATGCAAAAACAGCCGGCTTGCAACATTACTTTGTAGAACACGACATGCCTGCCGATGCCGTGCAGAGCATTACCACAAGCTATAACAATTTGAAGAAGATCCTTGGTTGATAGAGTGGCTGCTGGCTACTGGACACTGGCCGCTGGAAGGTAGTATAGCGGCCAGTGTTTTTATACTTCCGTTCTGATAAATTATCTAATCAATAATTTCGGTAGTAGGCTTTATGTCTTGAGGATTACGCTCGTTAAATCTTCTTATATATTTTTCAAAGGTTTCGATTTTTGATGATTCATTCTCAAACTCTGCTAACAATGCAGTGTCTTTTGATAGTATTAGTCGCATCATCTTTTTATCCAATGTATACGATTTCCCATTGTTGACATTAACAACGAACTCGAAATTCCTTGGAATGTCAACATACCCACCTCCAGGTATTGATTTTACTAAAACGCTATGGTATTCATAAAAACAATATCGTCCTATAAATTTAAGCTTATAAAAATTGGGACTTTGTGCAATTTCATGATGATCTTGAAAGTAGTAAATTGTGTCATTAAGGCAAGCGCCCCAAACTGGTTCTTTGATAGATTCGTACGTACCAGATTGGTTGTCCAGTAAACTAATTTTTTTTCGCGTGATCTTGAATTTACCAGTAAGAGATGGACTGTTAGTTCTAAATTCCTGGTACGTTCTATAAATACCATTTGCTTTTTGAACTGCTGTCAAAATATCTTGCTCGTTGTTCTGTGCAGCAACACGAGAAGCAAACACAAATAATGCTATAAATGTCCTAAGCACTTGCTAATATTTTTATAAATTCTTCCTTGTTATCAAAATGAAGATTGTTCTTTTCTGAATAATCGATCATATTCGAAATCTCTGATTCGTTGAAGTATTTTCTCAGAATATCATCATCAAGGATTTTTTGTTTTGTCTTCTTCCGATCATATAAAGTCCGGTCTACTATTTTTCGCATCAGCTTCAGATAAGGTTCTATCTCACCTTTAGACCCTAGGAAATATATGGTTTCTGTCTGAGTAATTTTTGTAACGGTACCTCCAGTTCCTCCAACAACAGTGGTTATTCCATTCGATGAAAAAGATGCTGGGGAAGTCGTCCACTGTTCTATTTCCACAGGATCAATTTTCGAAATGACAGCGAATGTTTTAAAGTCACGAAGCACTTCGAAGAAGAAAGGTCTCTTTACATTGTCTTTGTCTTCAAATTCCAGAGAATAAAAGACACGTTGCCGCTTCAACTTCTCGTCATAAAATTCAAATGCAGCTACGCTTCTGGGAACATAGGAACGTGAAGTATTTCCGCTTTCAAAAGAAACAATCCCATTCTTGTCATTGAACCGAACAAGACCCTTGAGTTCCTGACCGTCATTTAATAGTATGCTTCCTTCCCCCCATTCAATAAGATCTGGATTTAGTTCTTCAAATTTTTTTTCCTGCCCAAAAAGTTGAATTGCATTTAGCAATATCAAAATGTACAAGCACCATGCTCGTTTCATAGTTTTAAAAATGACGTGATTCTGAAGATTTATTATTTCTTGATATCTATAGACTTGAGCATTATCTTTTTAGATGCTCCAGTACGCGCTAATTTAATCTTTTTGTCTGGAGAGAAATCAAAAAATGATTGAAACACTTTCCATCGATATTCAACCATGAATAGTTACACGTTAACTGTTAACGATTAACCTATAAAGGATAACAGTTAACGACTAACGATTCATATCCTCCATTGAAGGATGCTCGCCTTCGTTCAGGGCATCTGTGATTTTCTTGACGACATCATCCAGTTCATTTCCTGATCTGCGGAGCAGATCGATGATCTGTGCTTCCTTTACAGTCTTGTCGTGTTCAATCAGATTGATTAATCCCAGTATACGGGAGAGTGGTCCGCGGAGCAGGTGTGAATTTATAAATGCATACTCCGACAGGCGCTGGTTCTGCATTTTCAGTTGAGCTGTGCGTTCCTTTACCCGTTCTTCGAGTACATCATTCATCTGGGCAATCTTCCGGTTCTGATCCTTGATATGCTTTTCATATTCAAGACGCTGCGATGTGCGGAACGCGAGTGTAATAATATCCGCTACCGAGCTAGCAAAAATCTTGTCTTCAGCCGTCCATGTTCGGGTGGTGTGAAGTTGCTCGCAACAAAGCAGTCCTTTTAATTGTCCATCGAGCGAAAAGCTTACATCCAGCAGCGAGTATATATTTCCCGGTATAAAATAGGTGTCGGTAAATTCGCGTGTCATCGGGTGAATGCGTGCATCGTCAGCCACGATCATTCTTTCTTTTTTGATCGCCTCAAAATACACCGGAGCCTGCCCGAGCGATAGCTGCATGGTATCCCTATAGCAATCTTCATCCAGACTATAACATGCGAGTGATTCAATACAATGCTTATCTTCCTGGTATAACCAGATGCTCACCTGGCTCACCTGTAATTTTTTCGCAGTGATAGTGGCTATATCACGGGCTGCGTGAGCAAGATTGCCTACATGTATACTTCGGTTTTTCGAAAAATCTACCAATGTAGTCATGTGCTTTTCAAGTGTGGCGTTCTTCGATTGGAGCAATTCGTTTATCTTCTTTACATCATGATTACGTTCTTCCAGTAAGTGATTAACACGGAGTATCTTTAATCTATAACGCATCTGCATATATAGCATGATCGCAGCCACTATAAGAACACCGGCCAGTATAAAGATGATTACCGTTTTGCGCTGCTCCTTCATCCGCAGTAGTTCGTTCTCCTGTTCGATACGGGCAATTTCCATTTTAAATTTTAGCTGCTCTTCATGTTGTACACTTTCCAGCGATCGCACTGAATCCTTCATCAGCATATATTGGGTATAGCTGTCAAACTCCTCGGTGCCTCCATTGCCTTGCTGACGGAATGTTTGCCATAAGAAGAAGTACGCTTCCATTTTTGTATTGAGATCACTGCGAAGGGTGGAAGCTCCCAGTGTTGACCGGAAATATTCTTTCGCCTGCTCTATATTTCCCTTCTTCAATTGTATTTGCCCCATGGTGAGATAGGCACCGGGCAGTAAACGCAGATTTTGAGAGTGTGTAATTTGCTGAAGACCTTCACGCGCCAGTACTTCGGCTTTTTCAAGATCGCCTTCATTCAGCAAGCATTCTGCTGTAAGTGTTTTTATCTCGCCTATATGCAACGCATCCCCTATAGCACGACAGAGTGAATCTCCCTTTTGAAAATAGTATAGCGCCTTTTGGGTTTGCCGGCTGTCCATATATAGCTTTCCAAGCTGAACCATCGCAGAGGTGATCTCCCGTGCATCGCCCTTACGCAGCCGGATACGGTAGGCTTCCAGGTAATTTTGCTCTGCCTGTGGTATATCTTTCATGATCTTATGATAGCCCGCCAGACTTTGGTAGGAATAGGCAAGCCCGGAAAGATCGTGCAGCCGCTGAAATATATCTCTGGCTTGGGTAAGATAGGCATACGACCTGGGCATTACACCCTGTTCCATAAACAAACGCCCCAGGTTATTATAAGCATGCGCAAGCTGAAGGGAGTCCTGGTTGTTGCCGGCTATAGCTATAGCACGGGTATAATAATCGTAAGCATCCAGGTGATCGCCTCGGTGATAGTATGATAGCCCTATAAAGTTGAGTGGCTTCGCCAGGTCAGCGCGATCAAGAGCCTTTCCTAAAGTATAGGCCTTTTGTCCGAAGTATATTCCGCTGTCGGGATATACCGCGCGGTATTCCCACGCCAGGTTGGTGAGTAATACATATTGTTCTTCATCAGAAGCAGAGGCAAGTGCCTGCTTTAATTTTTTGGTGTTGCTATCCTGACCGTGACAAAACAGAAAGGAACATACAAAGAGAAACAGAAATGACAGGTTGGGTTTCACGGAGGGTATACGCAATAGGGGTTTTAAGGTACTAATTTTTTGGCAATATCAACGCGCAATTTATCGCATCATATCATATTGACCATCGAATGCTATAGTCAAGATATAAAGTATAATAATTTAATAATATACTCCCACGGGTAGGGTAGTTGCACGGTAATTATACACCTGTCGCAATCGGCATCCTAAAAAGTCCCGGTCAGCCACCCTGGCAAAGGCAAGACGCCTGTAGTTTTGAAATATAATACCAGTATATATAAACCCGATAAAATATGAGAAAGCTGATACTACAAATACAGATGTCGGTAGATGGATTTATAGCCGATGCGTTGGGAAAATCCGGATGGATGATATGGAACTGGGGAAGCGACTGGAAATGGGATGCTGCCCTGCAGCAATATCATCACGATATCTCGTCTTCAGTCGATTGTGTTTTACTAAGCCGGAAAATGGCCGAAGAAGGTTTTATACATCACTGGGCTTCGGTGGCGTTACAACAGAACAATCCGCAATCAGGATTTGCGGCCGCTATAGCCAAGACCCGCAAAGTTATCTTTACCCGAACGCTGGAACAATCTGTGTGGCCGAATGCTACCCTGGCCAAAGGCGATCTGGCAAAAGAAGTATACCAGCTAAAGACTGCGCCCGGAAAAAATATCATCGCCTATGGCGGAGCTTCGTTTGCTGCATCCTTGGTGCAGGCCGACCTGGTGGATGAATTTCATTTGATTATCAACCCGGCATTATTGGGCAGCGGGCTATCAGTATTCCATAGCATCCGGGATATTTATAGCCTTTCGTTGATCAATTCAGTCGCTTATCCCTGCGGAGTTGTTGTAACAACCTATAGTCGCAAGCGATAACGTTTATACGATACCAGCATATTTTTAGTGCCGACAGAAAATTATATTAAAATTATTTCGTTTATTTACTTAACAAAATAGAAGCAAATGGCAAAAGAATTTCTGGGCGAGTTTGAAGAGCTTGTGCTTACCATGGTGGCTGCCTTGCAGGAAGATGCCTATGGCGCTGCCATTACCGAAGAGATCGAGCAGCGTGTTGGTCGCGAAGTTACCCTGAGCGCAGTGCATGTAACGCTATACCGGCTGGAAGACAAAGGGTATATAAAATCAAAAGTTGGGGGAGCAACCAAGGAGCGGGGCGGAAGGCGCAAGCGCATATATACCATTACCAGCGCAGGGCTGGCGTTACTGAAAGCAATGAAGGAAGCGAGAATTGATCTGTGGAAGATGGTGCCACAATTAAAATTCTCCTGAGATGAAGAATGAAATGACATCTTTACCCCGGTGGGCCGAACGTTTCCTTCGGACCATCTGTCCGGAAGAGCTGTATGAAGTGATAGAAGGCGATATCATTCAAAAGTATAACCGTGATGTTAAGCGCGATGGCGAGCGAAAGGCTGCAGGAAAATTATACTTTAACGTGATCCGGTTTCTCCGGCCCGGTATAATTCTGCGAAGGAAATTTTCTGTGGAAGTAAATGCACTCTATATGATCCGGAATTATTTTACCATCGCGTATAGACATCTGTTGAGAAGCCGGGTGTTCTCACTGATCAATATAGCAGGACTTTCAGTAGGCATCATGGCGTTCTTTCTCATTATACAATATGTAAGCTTTGAGTTGAGCTATGATCGTTTTTATGCAAACACCGATGAAATATACCGGGTAGCCTATCAGCAATACGAGCATGGCGAACTGAAAAATACATCAGCCCGGAGTTACCCGGGCTTGAGAAGCTTGCTGAAAGATAATTTCCCGGAGATAAAAGCGTATACCAGCTTTGGAAAGATACCGGCCAATACGGGTTTCCTGTTCAAGAGCGAAGGCAAGATATTCAACGAGGCCGGTGGTTTTATCAATGCAGATACAGCATTCTTCCACGTATTCTCTTCTTTATTGATTCGCGGTAATCCGGATAAAGTTCTTCTTGATAAAAACAATATTATTTTATCGGAGTCCATGGCAACAAAGATCTTTGGCAGCAAAGATCCGATCGGGCAGCGCATCGAGCGCATTGATGATCACGATGAAGGCGATGACTATATAGTGGCCGGTATATTTAGCGATTTGCCTGCCAATGCCCACCTGCATGCTAACTTTGTTTCGTTCATCGAAAATGATTGGCCCGATCTTCCGTATTGGGAAAATCCGATGATATATACCTATATCACCGTAAAGCAACCTGCTGACCCTGTAGCTATTGCCACGCGTTTAAACCATGCTATACAGAAAATCGAAAAGGAAAATCCCCAAATAAAAGGATCGCATTTCTTTTTGCAGCCAGTAGCAGCTATACACCTTCAATCACAACTCAACGATGAGTTTGAATCGAACGGTAGTCAGACACGGGTATATATGTTGCTGGCTATTGGTATGGTGATATTGGTGATTGCCTGGATCAATTATATAAATATTGAGACTGCCCGGTTTACTACGCGTGCCCGCGAGATTGGTGTTCGCAGAGTGATTGGCTCCGGCAAGCGTGATCTGTTAATGCAATTCTTTGTTCAGTTTATGTGTGTAACGGTGCTGGCATTTGCTGTAGCAGTGGCGGGGCTCTGGCTCGTACTGCCGCATTTTCATTATCTCACCGGTATACCGATTGCCAGGTTTCAATTGTTTACACCCGCTATATGGTTTGGGGCAATCATAATCTTTTTTATAGGATCGTGCTTTACCAGTCTTTACCCATCGCTCTTCCTCATCCGGTTAAATCCTGTAAGCGCACTGAAGAGTAATATAGGGCGAGCAGGTAAAAGTAAAATGACGCGGCAATACCTGGTGATCGCGCAGTTTACAGTGTCGCTGGTGTTGATCGCGTTTCTGTTGGTGATTGATGACCAGTTAGAATATATGCGCATCAGCAACCGGAAAATAGATCTCGACCAGGTAATCACGGTACGCAACCCAATGGCTTATTCAGGACAAGAGATCGTTAATAAACATGGCGACTATAAAACACTTGAAAATATACTCCTGCAAAATCCGGCAATAACGATGATGTCAACTTCGTCTGCTGTGCCGGGAGCAGAGATCGGATTCACCTATGTAAACGAAATCAAGCGAAACATCGGTGATCCGTATGATCCGACCCGCTATAAAACATTGTTTGTAGGTACAAACTATATACCCTTATATGGCTTGAAGGTATTGGCCGGAAGAAATTTTGAGCCGCTTAACGTAAGCGAGCGATGGATTGCCCCGTGGGAAGATAAAAACTGGACAACTATTATGTTGAATGAAAGTGCCGTGAAATCGTTGGGCTTTGCCTCGCCACAGGAAGCCGTAGGGCAGGAGGTATATTTCAACCGGTTTGACGAAACGGAGAAGTTCCGGATCATTGGTGTAGTAGAAGATTATCATCACGAAGCCATCAAGAAAGAAGTATACCCTACCATATTCTCGTCAAACTACGATGCGTTCCAGCAAGTATACTATTCCATCCGGTTGAGACCCGGAACTGATTTGCAGGATGCTATAGCTTATATAGAAAAGAGTTGGAAAACTATTTTTCCGGACAGACCTTTCGAGTATTTCTTCCTGGAAGAATATTATGATCAGCAGTTCAAATCAGAATTATACTTCAGTCGCATCTTCAGTATATTTTCCGGGGTGGCCCTTTTTATTGCGTGTCTCGGTATACTGGGTATAAGTCTATTTGAGGCCCATATACGGAGCCGTGAGATCAGCATACGAAAAGTGTTTGGCGCTACTATGGTCAACCTGCTGTCGCTATTGTCGCGAGGATATGTATATATGGTGATCATAGCGTTCTTTGTGGCAATGCCTGTTACATATTTCCTGGCATCGCACTGGCTGGCAGAATACCCGGTACATATTGCGTTGCATGCTGGTATATTTATCATTCCGGCAGCGATACTGTTTGCTATGATGATCGCTGCAATCAGCTTTCAGATGATAAAATCTGTAAGAGCAAATCCGGCTGATACATTAAAGTATGAGTAAGTATATAGTTTCATGAAACACGATAAACATTCCCTGCCAAAGTGGGCCGAACGATTTCTCAGGGCTGTCTGTCCGGAAGAATTGTATGAGGAGATCGAAGGCGATCTGATTCAGCAACTCAGCCGGAATGCCGATCGTTTCGGACTGCCTCACGCCAGGAGAAAATTATGCTGGAGTGTAATTCGCTTTTTCCGGCCGGGAGTATTGCTGCGAAATAAAGTATCGTTGCACACGATGAATTTACAAGGTCTATGGATGGATCTTGTCTTTGCCTGCAGACGACTTCGCTATAATAAGCTATATGCTTTCCTGAATATACTCGGGCTATCGATGAGTATAGCGGTGGCCGTGTTTATATTTCAATACGCAGCGTTTCAGCTTCGCTACGATCGTTTCCATCCGCAAGCGGAAAATATATACCGCATCTATACCCGAACTCAATCGCGCGATCAAGCTGTTTTTGAGTCAGCCCTGACGAATGGAACGATTGGCCCTCAGTTAAAGCGCGACCTGGCAACTGTGCGCGAATCATGCCAGCTTCTTCCGGTGCGTCATTGGTTTGATTGTTCGTTGAAGTATACCGGCCCGCAGGGAACTGTTATCAATAACGAACGAAAGCTATATTATACCAGTCCGGATTTTTTTAACGTGTTTTCTTATCCGTTAATGGAAGGCGATACACGAACGGCTTTGCAACGGCCATTCTCCATTGTATTGAGTGAGCGGGCTGCCAGCCGATATTTTCATCATGAAAATCCTATGGGCAAGATATTGCACCTGAAAGGCAGCTGCGATGAACACGACTACGAAGTAACAGGCATCATGCCCAATCTCCCGGAAGAATCACATCTCGATGCGGAGATACTGGTGTCGCAAAACTCATTGGAGAATAACCCGTACTATAAGGCGTTCGACTGCTATACCTATCTATTGCTGGATGACCATACAAATATACCCGAGCTGAAATCAATGTTGCCGGTTAAGAAAGATGCTTTGCAAACATCCTATACCGATGTGCAGCCGATAACATCTATATACCTTCATGCTTCGCTTCATGATGAGATCAAGTCCTCAGGCGATGTAACCGGTATATATATCATGCTCACGGTGGCGTGTATTATACTGACAATTGCCTGGATCAATTATATCAATCTCTCCATGGCCATTGCGTTGGCACGGGCAAAGGAGGTCGGTATCCGTAAAGTAAACGGGGCTTCACGGTTTGCCGTTGCCCGGCAATTTTTTGTAGAAGCTTTTGTGGTAAATCTCATCAGTGCGGCCATTGCCGGTATAGTGGTGTTCACGGCATCTCCGGTATATCATGAAATTACCGGTTATACATTTTCGTTCTCAGAGTTATTTAGCCTGAGCCGGTATAGTGCTATGCCTTATCTACTGGCGATTTTTGCAACAGGTATAGTTCTATCGGCCCTCTATCCTGCACGACTTATTGCCTCCTTTAATGTTGTTCGCGTGCTGAAAGGGAAGTATACTACAACCCGGCGCGGGCTTACGTTGCGTAAGGTATTGATGCTTTTCCAGTTTAGCTGTTCGGTGGTTCTCATTATGGCAGCGTTTGTTATTCATGAACAGTTTGTTTACCTGAAAGATCAGAACCTCGGTATAGACATTCAGAAAACGTTGATTGTGAAAGCACCTGCTCATAATGATATCTCCTATAAATCGCAGCTCGCAGTATTCGGAAATTATTTGCGCGACCTCTCCGTTGTTGAATCGGTGACTACATCAACGGCTATACCCGGTGAAAAAGTTGAATGGATCAGCCCGGTACGAAAATCGAAGGAAGAAGTTGGACTAAATTTTTCGATTCATGTTGTTGATACGAGCTTTATCGATTCATACAAACTCCACCTGTTGGCAGGACGAAATTTTGTTATGAATGATTTTCCGGGAGAGAAATTCGGACAGAAAACAGAACCGGTTATACTCAACGAGCGGGCTGTTGCATCACTTGGTTTTACAACGCCCGGGCTGGCTGTTGGTAAAATAATTTACTGGGATGATAATGCCTGTGTGATCGTGGGCGTTATCGATGATTTTCACCAGCAATCATTCAAAAGCACAATACAGCCCGTATTGTTTACCGCGAACCTCGGTCCGATGATGTCGCTGAAGTTTGCAGCCGGTATAGATTCGAAAAGAATGATCGCTTCGGTTGAACAGATACGGAAAGCCTGGAAGAAATTCTTTCCGGAGAATCCATTTGACTATTTCTTCCTTGAAAATTTCTACGACCTGCAGTATAAAGATGATATACAGCTACGCTGGATATTAGATATGCTATGTATACTGGCTATTGTTACTTCGTGCCTTGGGCTTACCGGCCTCTCCGTTTATATAGGTCGCCAGCGATTAAAAGAAGTCGGTATTCGTAAAGTACTTGGTGCAAATATATATAGTATCGTGTTACTATTGTCGCGCCAGTTTCTGCAATTGATTATCGTGGCTATTATGGTCGCCTGTCCGATAGCCTATACACTCTCCAACGAGTGGCTGAATCGCTTTGCAAGCCGTATACCTTTGCATATTGGTGTCTTTGCTATCCCGGTTATTATTGTCTTGCTGATGACCTGGCTTGCCGTGGCTTCGCAGATGGTGTATGTTGCACGGTCAAACCCGGTCGATACATTGAAACAAGAGTAATGAACATTGCTCGCCTTCTTCGCTAATTATCTTTCAGAATAACAGAATAGGTGGTATGTTGCATCATTGATACTGGTATATGATGCGTGCAGTTGTTCTGATCATTTTTCTGATGGGGCAGGTTTGGATAAGCTCGGCACAAAGCTGGTTCTTTCGCGCAACCGACAAACATCGGAGTGATTCCTTGCCGCAGTATACATTTTTGCAGGTTCGTTATCAGGTCGAGCGCCTGAACGATACGCGAACTCCCGGTATAAAGTATATACAGGAAAACCCCGTGCAATCGGCCGATGTTCGTTATGGTTTCTTCGGGTATGGAAGAAAAAAGTGGCAACAGCTTCATCATTACCCAACGTATGGGCTAGGCATCAGCAAGTTCTGGTTTAGCCCGCGTAAAAATATACTGGGTAATCCGTTTACCACATACCTGTTCTTCAACGAGCCATTGATACAAGTAAAGCGCGCATCGCTTCATTACGATTTTACCATCGGCTTATCGTATAACTGGAATGGATACGACACGTATACTAACCCGGAGCAAAAAGCCATCGGGTCTTCAGTAAATGTTATGGTAGGCATCGCGTTACAATATGAGTTTCGCGTTTCCGACCGATTGGATATGATGATAGGTCCCTCGGTCAATCATTTCTCCAATGGACGTACGCGTTCGCCTAATCGCGGCCTTAACCTCTACGGCTTGCAGGCATCAGCCCGGTATAAATTCAAACCGCGTCACTTGAAAGAAGGTGCTATAGGTAAACCGTTCGGCAGAATCAACTATACATTCGAGCCTTATCAACCCATGTTCGAGTTTTACACGGTGGGTAGTGCCGGTATTGTAACAACGTTTAAAGATATAGACAACCCTGGTATATATTACTGGGCCGCTTCCTTAAGTATAGATGCTGCACGGCATTATGGATACACTGGTAAATATGGCCTCGGACTGGACTGGTTCTACGATGGCTCTTTAAAGGAACAATTTGAAGAGCAGTATATCAACAAAGTGCCGTCACGACTTCTCTTCTGGCCGGGTGTTCACCTCTCGCACGAGTATATGGTGCATCGCTGGACGTTTATCACACAAGCCGGTATAAATCTCAAGAAGACGGGTGATAAAGGTATATGGTATGGGCGTATCGCCCTGCGATACGATGTAAGCAAGAGTATATTTATAAGAACGGGCCTCCGGGTATATGATACCTTCATTTCTGATTTTATAGAGTGCGGACTTGGCTACTCTATATATGTTTGTAAGAAACAATCGTAGTTCAATCTAGGTCGTTTGCCGGGTATGGAGATTGTGCGGAATCGGTCATGTCCGTACACTATACGTACAGTGGTATAGATAAATTTCTTTAAAAACACCGTGTTTCCGGTTGGCAAGACATTTGTTCTACAAAAGTTGAACAATAGTATTATGGCGTCACGCATATACCTCGGAGAACTCGAGGAACTTGTTTTATTAATGGTAGCACTGCTCAATAAAGATGCTTACGGAGTATCAATCACTGAAGAGCTGAAGAAGCAGGCGAGTCGTGAGCTCAGCATCAGTGCCGTGCATGCTGTGTTGCATCGTTTGGAAGAGAAAGGCTTTGTGAAATCGCGCATGGGCGGATCATCAGAAGAGCGTGGTGGCAGACGAAAAAGACTGTTCAGCATTACGGCTTACGGACGCCAGTCATTGGAAGAACTGCGCGACACGCGAAACACAATCTGGGATATGATCACGAAAATCTCTCCTGCATGAGTACTATACCAAAACCTCCTGCCTGGATTGATTCGCTTATCGGGCGCCTGGCACCTACACATCTGGCTGAAGAAATACAAGGCGATCTGTACGAGCTATACCGGAATGATCTCGCGATGAAAAGTATAGCAATGGCACGCTTCCGGTATATATGGAACGGCCTCGGCTTTTTAATCAGACGCTTTTTCTGGAAACGAAATTCAATTTCACATAACAACCTGACTATGCTTTATAATTATTTCAAGATGGCTCAACGCAGCCTGCTGGCATATAAGAGCAATACATTTATCAATATCATTGGTCTTACAATAGGCATCGCTTCGGCACTTACTATCCTCACCTTTATTCGCTATGAGCTGAGCTTCGATAGTTTCCATACCAACCGCGATAATATATACCGTGTGGTACGCGTAAGTGGTAAAGATATGTCGGAGTTCCGCACCGGTATATCATACCCTGTACCGTGGGCTATGCGCGATGAGATAACGTCTTTCAAGAATATAACAGCGATGGAATATTTTGGCGAGGCTCTTGTGGAAGTGCCAGATGCCCATGGAAATATAGTGACACGCTATAAAGAAATGAATGGCCTTGCGTTGGTTGAGCCTTCATTCTTTCAGGTGTTTGATTTTGGCGATAAACCATTAAAGTGGCTTCAGGGAAATCCGGATAAAGCATTGATTGAACCTCTGTCTGTGGTGCTGACTGAATCACTGGCAAAAAAATATTTTGGCGAAGGAAATATAGTGGGACGCACACTGCGATTTGAAAAAGAAGCTGATTGTAAAGTTACCGGTGTGATCTCTGATCTTCCTCCCAATACAGATTTTCCGTTTACGATGCTCATTGCTTACTCAACCGTAAAGCTGATCCATAAACAAGCCATGGATGATTGGTCCAGTGTTGATGACAATCACTATACCTATGTTGAATTACCCGATAACATGTCGAAGGAAGAAGCCGAAGCAGAGATTGCAAAAGTACATGCGCGGCATACACCGAAAGAGTTACATGAATCACGTCACTACTTATTACAGCGTCTCGCAGATGTTCACTTCGAAGCGCAGTTTGGTAATTACAACGGCAGGACTATCAGTAAGCCTATGATCCTGGCTATGGCATTGGTAGCATTGTTCCTGTTGCTTACTTCGTGTATCAACTATGTAAATCTGGCTACAGCACAATCGGCAATGCGTGCAAAAGAAATCGGCTTGCGCAAAGTATTGGGCAGTAATCGCGGCAGCCTCGTATCACAACTGCTTACCGAAACATTTGTAGTGGTGCTTGTTGCCAGTATAGTAGCATTGGCTTTATCGGAAGTGTTGCTGTGGAATTTACAATCATTGCTGAACCTGCATTTGCAGCAGTATAATTTTATGGATCCCTTTATACTCGCAACATTAGGAATAATCATTATATCAGTAACACTCTTTGCCGGCTTATATCCTTCGGTAATTGTTTCGAGATTCAATGCAGTCAATTCCCTCAAGAGTAAATTTGCCACGGAGACGGTAGGTGGTTTCAGCTTTAGAAAAGTTTTGGTGGTGGTGCAGTTTACGGCTACACAGGTATTGGTGGTAAGTGCATTTATCATTGTAAGCCAGATGAATTTCTTCCAGAACCGCGATATGGGTTTTAACCAGGATGCCATTGTAACCTTTCCGATACCGGATCGTGATTCCGTTACACGTCAGACTATCGAAGATCGCCTTCGTGCACAGTCATTTGTATCAAATGTCTCTTTCAGCTATACTTTACCTTCAGGAGTAAATCGAAGAAATTCAGCTCGTGATATATGGCGCGAAGGTTCGAATAACGAGAATATCATCTACGAATACCAGGCCGCTGATTCCTCTTACCTGAATGTGTTTGGCATCAAGCTTCTTGCCGGAAGAAACCTGACTCCGCTGGATGCCAGCCGAAGTATACTGGTAACACAACGGCTGGCGCAGCACCTCGGGTTTGCAACTCCGGTGAAAGCTATAGGAGAAGAAGTAAAAATGTCGGGCGATAAAGTAACAATCGCAGGAGTGATTAATGATTTTTATAATCATTCGCTCAAAGAAGATAAAGGTGAGGTGGCGATCGTACAGAATCCACGTGCCTATGGAAACTATAGTGTAAAACTTCAAACCAGTCAGGATCGTGAATCATTGCAACAGGCAATGGCAAAGCTGGAACAGATATGGAAGGAAGCTTTTCCGGAGCATATATATGAGTATAGATTTTTCGATGAGAATGTGAAAGCTTTCTATGAACAGGAAGAAAAATATGCACAATTATTCCAGTTGTTTGCCATCACATTTCTGTTGATCGGCTGCCTCGGGCTGTACGGGCTTATTGCCTTCGTGGTAAATCGCAAGAGTAAAGAAGTTGCCATCCGAAAAGTATTGGGAGCTTCCATACAGAATATACTGGTTATGTTCTCGAAGGAATATGTACAGTTAATAGCACTGTCGTTTATACTGGCGGTGCCTGCGGCATACTATACTGTTAACAGTTGGCTGAATAATTTCAGAAACCATGTAGCCTTGTCGTGGTGGATGTTCCTGTTGCCGGGCATGTTAGTGCTGGTGATTGCCGTGATGGTGGTGATCCTGAAATCGATGAAAGTGGTAAATGCCAACCCGGTAGATAAACTTAAATACGAATAACGCTTTGGGTAGAGTGTAAGGTTCTTTATATCCAGTTGTGGATATAGAGAACCTTTTTTTATTGGACGGTATAGTGGTGTGTTGCTTGATCGAAGCAAAGACCAGTAAACTTTTTGTGATGATGTAACCATCTTGGGGATATATTCAATTTTTACATAAAAATTGTTTTCATACGTTTGAACTGCTGATAAATTGTAGAAAGCATAGTTTCGGTTTGTTCTGTATGAATTTTTTTGAGTTGAATGGAATTAAACATACCGTTGCTTTGGTTATCAATGATTGATAGACGTTTACTATGCAAACCACCTTAATGAAAATACATGATGAAGATTCTTTACCCTCTTCCATAACGGCTGCGTTAACCTTTAAACCATTTCTGCGCTATCTGAAGGAACGTCTGAAGACCGAGCGCACGGTTAAATCTGAATACTATCGTTTTGTTATAGAGCGTTTTGAAAAAGAATCTGCCTGGAATGCTCCCATCGCTCCTGAAGATATAGCGCGCTTTCGCGAGTTACTGGAGATTGTATACTTTGTACTGACACCGCTTGCTGCGGATGAAAAAGAATTTTTCTGGGGATTAAGCACGCCCATACCCGGTGCGTTGATCTTCAGTACCAGTCGTTTCTCACAATTTCTTGCTGATAAAAATACGCGACAACAACCGGGTGAAAAAACACAACCCGGTGCGTGTGGCCAACACGAAGTACAGTTCTTATATCGCCTGATACTGGAAAGGTTCTACGGTATATCTGCCAGCCAACGCAATGATATGATCTTTGAGCATAAAGATGCCGATGCCAACCTGGTGAAGTTTTACCAGGTGCATGTCGATGCTCAATTTATAGATATACGGGTAAAAGGAGAATTGCCCGAGTTGAAGTTTGACTCCATGTCGTCTTACCTGCACGATGGTGGCGGCACGGAAGCCATGGTATGTATGCTGAAAGAAGTACTCCCGCTGGAGAATTTCCATGTAGAAGGTTTCTCGATCATTACCCTACAAGACATTACCGGGCAATATGCGCTTGATAAAATTCGTGATGCTATTGCGAATGAAACGTATAGTGCCGAGAAATATAGCCTTATAGCCAGAACACTCCAGACAATGACGGGTAATGAACACGTTGAGTTCAGACTCGTGCCCATGATTGGTGTGAATGGTAGAGCCGTGTTTGCCAATAAGGAAGATCGTATTCAAAGTGTGCTGATGAAGGCGGCTCGCGAGTCGGGAATGAAAGAAGAGGTGTTTAGTTCGTTGGTGAGTAACTACGAGAAGAACCCGCGGGTGATCATCCTGAACAAGATAGCATCTGATGTAACATCGACTGAACGTATACTGCCTATTCTTAAAACTACCGATATAGAATCGTATGCCTTGTTGCCGGTATATTATCACAATGAGTTGACTGGTGTACTGGAAGTATTTTCACGGAGAGATGTATTGTTTGATGAGAAGCTATTCTCAAAACTCCAGGAAGCTATACCATTGGTAGCACAGCTTTTGAAATATAGTCGCGATGCGTTTAATACCACCATCGAAAATATTGTTCGCGATAAATTTACGCCTTTACAGCCGGCTGTGCAGTGGAAGTTCAACGAAGCTGCCTGGAGACATCTACAGCATCACTATAATGATTTGAAAACAGCCGAGATCGAAACGATCCGGTTCGACAATGTATACCCGCTATATGGTGCTGTGGATATTCGTAACTCTACGATTGAGCGAAACCGCGCTATACAGGAAGATATCAAATTTCAACTAGCGCTTCTCACAGAGACACTGCGTAAACTGAAAGAAAGTGGAGACCTTCATGCCACCAAATCGTTGATGTTTGGATGCAGTCGCTGGTCCGACCACATCAACGGGTATATGACTACCAAAGATGAAATTGCATTGAACAATTTTCTGGAGCAGGAAGTAAATCCATATCTCCGCCAGGTACATCGCGATGTGCCCTCAGCTCAACCGTTGATTGATGCATACTTTGATGCTTTGAAAGAGCACGATGGTGCGGCTTTTCGTAACAGACGCGAATTAGAGTCATCGTTACAGTATATCAATACCAGCCTCAACCAGTATTTTGAGAATGCACAGAAGGAGTTGCAGGAAATATACCCTTTCTATTTTGAGAAGTTCCGCACGGATGGAATCGAGTATGATATATATATCGGTCAATCGATCACGAATGATAAAGTTTTTGAGGATGCATACCTGAAGCACCTGCGCAAATGGCAGGTACAGTCAATGGCCGAAGTAGCACGTTTGTCACAACAACTTCTGCCAGCGATGGAGAGACCCTTGCACACTACGCAGCTGATATTTATGCATGCACACAAGATCGACATCAGCTTCCGCAATGATGAGAGACGTTTTGATGTAGAAGGTGCTTATAATATTCGGTACGAGGTGATCAAGAAACGCATCGATAAAGTGTTAATCAAAGACACACAAGAACGCCTCACACAACCCGGCAAGATCGCCCTGGTATATCTGAATGCTCTCGAAGCACAGGAGTATATTGAATATATAGGCGAGCTTCAACAACAAGGACTGCTGGACGACAACCTGGAATTTTTAGAACTGGAAGAGTTGCAGGGTGTAAGCCGGTTGAAGGCACTGCGAGTTGGTGTACGGTATAATTGAGGTATATCTTTGAAATAGCATCAATAACTTGTGGGATAAAGTTGTTCGTTAACCGTTATTCGTAAAAAGTTAGGGTAAGTATTTTCTTCGGCATTTGTTGATCGATGTTCTTTGTTCGTTAATCGTAAAAAGTGCAGGACAGATAATGATGTATTTCCTCTTCAACATTCGTTGATCAATATTCCTTGTTCGCTATTCAATTTTTTAAATAGTTATTCGTTAATGGTATTACAGATAACGATTAACAGATAACGGTTAACCGATCACGACCCCGCTTTGATAAGAGGTCTATATCTATTAACTTCAGCTATATGCTGCAGGGTAAACAAGTGCGTAAAGTTGCTGTAGTCGGGTATAACAGGATACCGTTTGCCCGCCAGAACACAGTATATGCAGAAGCCAGTAATAAAGACATGATGGTGGCTGCGCTTACCGGGCTGATTGAACGTTACAACCTGCAGGGACTGTTGCTTGGAGAAGTAGCGGGTGGTGCAGTGATCAAACATAGTGCTGAGATAAACCTGATGCGCGAATGTGTGATGAGTACATCGCTCGATCGTGCAACACCGGCATGCGATATTCAACAGGCCTGCGATACGGGTATAGAGAGTGCTATATATATAGCCAACAAAATTGCATTGGGGCAGATAGAAGCAGGTATAGCGGGCGGAGTTGATTCTGCCAGCAATGTTCCGTTGGTATTGGGCGAAAACCTCAGAAAAATCCTTTTACATGCCAGGCACGCCAAGCGCTTAGGGGAGAAGTTGCAGCACTTTGCCCATATACGTTTTAAAGATATATACCCCGTAGCACCGTTGAATATAGAACCCCGCACAGGTTTATCGATGGGCGGCCATACCGAGATCACGGCAAAATATTATAGTATATCGCGCGAAGAGCAAGATCAATTTGCTTTGGAGAGTCATCAAAAAATGACAAAGGCCTATACCGAAGGATTCTTTAATGATATGACCACGGCCTTTGCCGGTTTAACACATGATAACAACATGCGTGCTGATACAAGCCTGGAGAAGCTGGCTAAACTTAAACCGGCCTTTGATAAAGCACATGGTACTTTAACAGCCGGCAACTCATCAGCACTAACGGATGGGGCTTCATGTATACTATTAGCCAGCGAAGACTGGGCACGTTTATACGGTTTGCCGATTCTTGCCTATATAACATTTGCTGAACTCGCAGCAATTGAATATATTGATAACAAACAAAACCTGTTGTTGTCCCCCATATACGCCTCAACCCGAATGCTTCGAAGGGCCGGTTTGCGTTTACAGGATTTTGATTTTTATGAGATACACGAGGCCTTTGCTGCACAAGTGCTGGCCACGCTCAAAATTTGGGAGAGTAAAGAACTCACCCGTCAGTTCGGCTTTGATGAACCACTTGGAGCTATAGATCGTTCGAAGCTAAATGTGAATGGAAGCAGCCTGGCAGCAGGTCATCCATTTGCCGCCACCGGAGGACGAGTGATTGCTACAATGGCTAAATTATTGCATGAACGAGGGACTGGCAGAGGATTTATATCGGTATGCGCAGCCGGTGGGCAGGGTATAACGATGATAATAGAAAAACCGGCATAGGGGTAAAGCACACCTTATATGTCATAGCACGAAAGCTAAAGAGCCACTTATAAAATTATGTTTGAACGTCTAAAATATTGGGTTAATTTTTTGACGGGCACGGCAAGGTCGGGGATAACGATTATGCATACGTTGGAAATACATCCATTCGTACAATTTTACTTGTGTGAAATGGATACAGATGGCTTGTATTATACCGGTTTCACCACAGATTTCAGGGTTTTTGTTGAAGTGGAGTGGAACTTCCGGGCCATTCCAAGCGTTTGCATAAACATGTTAAAAAATTTTTACCCTTGCATTAAACCAACGTAAATAAACTTCTACTACTTTTAGACCCAAAAACGAAATCGTTCGAAAAATATTCTACAATAAATTTTCACGGAGGCACGACTACAAACGGAAGCGTTCGTAACAGATTCGTATAACATCGTCAAACCATGAGTAAACCACTACAGAAAAAAGTCGCTAACTACACCACAGCGAGAGAGGCAAGGGTAAAAGGTATATATCCCTACTTCAGACCAATCGAATCTGCACAAAGTACCGAGGTAATTATCGAAGGAAAACGCGTGCTGATGTTTGGTTCTAACTCTTACCTCGGTCTGACGAATCACCCCTATATTAAGGAAGCAGCCCAAAAAGCCATTGAAGAATACGGAACCGGATGTGCCGGCTCTCGCTTTCTGAATGGTACACTCGATATTCACATTGAACTGGAACGCAGAATTGCAGCCTTTACCGGTAAAGAAGATGCTCTTATTTTCAGCACTGGTTTTCAGGTTAACCTGGGCGTAATGTCGTCTCTTACAGGACGTAATGATTACCTCATACTTGATGAATACGATCACGCTTCCATCATTGACGGAACACGTCTTTCATTCTCACGCGTAGTAAAGTATGCGCACAACGATATGCAGGATCTCCAGAAGAAACTCAGTATTCTTCCGGAAGAATCCATCAAGATCATTGTCGTAGATGGTATCTTCAGCATGGAAGGTGATATTGCCAGACTTGCTGAGATCGTGGCACTTGCTGATCAGTTCGGAGCTACTGTTGTAGTAGACGATGCGCATAGCCTGGGCGTTATCGGCCAAAAAGGAGCCGGTACAGCTTCTCACTTCGACCTTACTGAAAAAGTAGATATTATCACGGGTACCTTCAGCAAATCGCTGGCTTCCCTCGGAGGCTTTGTGGCAGCTGATTCCGATACGATCGAATACCTGAAACATCATGCACGTTCGCTGATATTCAGCGCGAGTATGACCCCTTCTTCTGCCGCCAGCGTTATTGCTGCGCTTGACCTGATCGAAACAGAACCTCATCACATGGACAATCTCTGGAAGAATACAGATTATGCCATGCACCTGCTTCGCGAAGAAGGATTGGATATCGGTCCAACAGAAAGTCCTATCATCCCGATCTATGTGCGGGATAACAATAAAACATTCCTGGTAACAAGCATGCTTCAGCAGGAAGGAGTATTTGTAAATCCGGTAGTATCTCCGGCAGTGCCACCGGATTCATCCCTGCTTCGTTTTTCGCTTATGGCAACTCACACATTCGGTCAGATCGAAGAAGCTATTGAGAAAATCTCAAAAGTTTTCAAGCGTGTGGGTATTGTCAATATAAAAGAGCCGATTAAATGAAACGTGTTGTTGCCGCCAGCAGTAAAAAAGATATAAAGGCTTTTATTGATTTTCAGCACGACCTTTATGCGAGCGATCCGAATTACGTGCCTGAACTTTTCATTGCGCAGCGCGACCTGCTAACACCAGGCAAGCATCCGTTTCATGAGCATTCAGAAGTGCAATTGTTTCTGGCCTACGATGGTCCGAAAATAGTAGGACGAATCGCTGCCATTCTGAATAAAAATCATAACACGTTCAATAACGTTAATGATGGCTTCTTTGGATTCTTTGATTGCATTAATGATGGCGAAGTAGCTTCTCAATTATTCAAGGAAGCAACGGCATGGCTAAAGCAAAAAGGAGCAGTGTCTGTTATAGGGCCTGTTAATTTTTCTACCAACGAAACATGCGGTATGCTGGTATCGGGCTTCGATTCTCCGCCAGCAGCGATGATGACCTATAATAAAGAGTATTATAGCACACTGCTCGATCAACTTGACTTTCGCAAGAAGGTAGATATACTGGCCTATCTCTTTGGTAAATCCGGATATAATGATCGCGTGGTAGGATTGCAGCAGGCACTCACCGAGCGTTTGAAGAACCGCGGCATTACGATCAGACCGGTTAATAAAAAGAACTTTAACGAAGAGGCATCTAAAATTCGCGAGGTATATAATTCCGCATGGGATAAAAACCTTGGCTTTGTGCCGATGACGAAAAGTGAATTTGATTACCTGGCCAAAGACATGAAGATGATTCTCGATACCGACTTCTGTCTGGTAGCAGAGAAGGATGGGAAATTTATAGGTTTTGCGTTGGCCATTCCGGATATCAATCAGGTATTGATCAAGATCAAACGCGGAAGACTTTTGCCATTCGGCTTGTTCAAGTTGCTGTTTGGTTTGAAGAAGATCAACGGTATACGCATTATCACACTTGGTGTTATTGAAGAATACCGCAAGGCGGGTATAGAAGCCTGCTTCTATGCTTCAATTATCAATGCTTATCGCAAGAAGAATTTTGAGTACGCTGAAGCGTCATGGATATTGGAAGAGAATGATCTGATGAATAAAGCTCTTCAGCAGATCAATGGCGTACCTTATAAACGCTACAGGATTTTTGAAAAGGCTATATGAGCGGACGTGTACTGATAACAGGAGCCAGTGGCTTCGTAGGTTTCCACCTCATCGAAGCGGCTCTGCAGAAAGGCCTTGAGGTATTTGCTGCAGTTCGCTCCTCGAGTAAGATCGATCATCTGAAAACACTTCCAATACAGTTCACCACACTCGACTTCACGAATATACCCTTGCTGAAGGCTGAGTTACAGGAAAAGAAGTATGACTATATCATTCACGCGGCCGGTGCTATAAAAGCTCCGAATTTTGCAGAGTATGTAAAAGTAAATGCAGAATACGCGCGCAACCTGGCGCTCGCGGCTGGTGAAGCAGATATAGCACTGAAGAAATTTGTATTCATGAGCAGTCTGGCTGCCTGGGGCCCTTCGCGTACAGGCTTGCCGGTTACAGAGAAAGATGAAGCAACACCACTCACCAGTTATGGCAAGAGCAAACTGGTGGCAGAATCCTACCTCGCTGCATTGAAAGATCTTCCGCTGATAACGTTGCGGCCAACGGCTGTATACGGACCTCGTGAGCGGGATATATTCATCATGATCAATTCCATCAACAAAGGTTTCGAACCTTATATCGGGCGTATACCCCAGACGTTGAGCTTCATTTATGTGAAAGACCTCGCGGCTGTTACGGTACAGGCTTTGACAAGTTCAGTAAGCAATAGATCATACTTCGTAGCAGATGGCTACGGCTACGATCGCTATGCCTTGGCCACGATTGTAAAAAAGATACTTCACAAGAATACACTTCGTGTTCATTTGCCGCTGCCGGTAGTAAAGGCATTAGCGCTTGTGCAGGAAGGTATAGGAGCTGTGCGTGGTAACTCACCTATACTCAGTCGCGAGAAGTTGAGTGAGTTAACAGCAGCAGACTGGTCATGCAATATTGAGCAGCTCAAAAACGACATAGGATTTAGCCCCCGCTATACATTGGAAGATGGCATGGCGGAAACACTACAGTGGTATAAAGAAAATAAGTGGCTGTAGAGGCAGCCAAACAACTAAAGCGATAATAGAAAATTTATAGAAGACGATTATGAAAAAGCAAATTGAAGATGCCAATGGCAAATTAGGTGTGCTCATTCCAGGTCTTGGAGCAGTAGCCACTACGATGATAGCAGGTGTGGAAGCTGTGAAAAAAGGTCTCGCACAACCTGTAGGCTCGCTCACGCAAACCGGTAACATTCGTTTGGGAAAAAGAACGGAGAATCGTTATCCGAAGATCAAGGATTTCGTGCCGCTGGCAGAACTCAATGATATAGTTTTCGGAGGTTGGGATGTTTACGAAGACAACGTATACGAAGCTGCTGTAAATGCAAAAGTACTGGAGCTTGGTCTTCTGCAATCTATCAAGCCAGAGCTGGAGCGTATCAAGCCGATGAAAGCTGTCTTCGATAAAACCTATATCAGAAACCTCGATGGAACAAACATTAAAGAAGCTGCTACGAAATATGATCTGGCACTTGCTGTAATGAAAGACATCGATGATTTCAAAGCAAAAAATAACTGCGATCGTCTGGTAATGGTATGGTGCGGATCAACTGAGAAGTATATCGAAGAAGCTCCTGTACACCAATCTATATATTCATTTGAGGATGGATTGCGTAACAACGATCCGTTGATCTCGCCAAGTATGATCTATGCGTATGCTGCGATCAAGAAAGGTGTTCCTTATGCAAACGGTGCGCCTAATCTTACTTGCGATATACCTGCATTGGTTGAACTCGCGAAAGAAAACAATGTACCCGTAGGAGGTAAAGATTTCAAAACAGGTCAAACCCTGATGAAGACTATCCTTGCTCCTGGTTTGCATGCACGTTCACTGGGTATACGCGGATGGTTCTCTACCAATATACTGGGTAACCGCGATGGTCTTGTATTGGATGATCCGGATAACTTCAAAACAAAAGAAGTTTCTAAACTGGGTGTGCTGGAAGATATACTTCGCCCGGAGCAAAGCCCTGAGCTATACGGAGATATATACCACAAGATCCGTATCAACTACTACCCTCCGCACGGTGATAACAAAGAAAGCTGGGACAACATCGACATCTTCGGATGGTTGGGTTACCCGATGCAGATCAAGATCAACTTCCTGTGCCGCGACTCTATATTGGCTGCACCAATCGTACTTGACCTAGCATTGTTCATGGACCTCGCGAAACGTGCAGATATGAGTGGTATACAAGAGTGGTTGTCATTCTACTTCAAGTCGCCACAAACAGCACCAGACCTTCGTCCGGAGCACGATATATTTAAACAACTCATCAAGCTGCAGAACACGCTGCGTCACATGATGGGTGAAGACTTGATCACGCACCTTGGGCTTGACTATTACCAGGAACTGGTAGAAGCTCTGTGAGTCGTGTCCACAAAATTATCGCTTCCTGTGGTGGAATCGGTTACCTGAAAGGTGGAGGCACCGTAGCAGCAGCAGTCTGCTGCGGTGCTTTAATACTGATGTCTGCGGGAATTGATAATGGCGTGATGCTGTTAATATCCTTGATCATTATAGATATAGGCGTGTGGTCAGCCAACGGTGTAGAGGGCGAGTGGGGAAAAGACAGCAGCCGTGTTGTGATCGATGAAGTAGCCGGTATGGTAATAACGC
This sequence comes from Ohtaekwangia sp., assembly GCF_036568665.1. GTDB lineage: Bacteria > Bacteroidota > Bacteroidia > Cytophagales > Cyclobacteriaceae > Ohtaekwangia. The sequence continues at coordinate 47,989 of NZ_DATCSD010000389.1, forward strand.
TTTTGTTTATACCGCTTACATGGATCACTATCGCGGCAGGGTTTGTGCTCTTTCGGGCATTCGATATACTCAAGCCGTTCTATATCCGGAAACTGGAAGCAGTGCCCGGAGGGTGGGGAGTTATGCTGGACGATATAGCGGCCGGCATCTATGCAAACATCGTTATGCAAATCTTCGTACGATACATGCTATAGCAGGTATGCAAACTTTTATAAAAGCGCAAGGCGCATCTTTCTTTGCCTGGCTGGTAGATACCGCAGTAATGATTCTCTTTGTAGAGATCGTAAGGCTGCCCTATACCGTATCCAGTGTAAGTGGAAATATAGCCGGTGCAGTAACACATTTTGCAATCGGACGAGGATGGGTATTTAATTCAGATAAAGCAATTGTATACCAGATCATCCGCTATGGATTGGTTTGGATCGGGTATGTATTTCTGACAACCTTTTTGGTTTTTGTTTTTACGGATCACCTGAAAGTAAATTATCTCGTTTCAAAAGTAACGGCCTCCGTATTGACCAGCGTTGTGTATACATATCCCATGCAGAAATATTTTGTATTCAAATGAGCTTAGTTCAGGACACGATAAAATTGTTGATAGAAAGACGGAGATGGTTGATCCTGTGCTTGCTTTTACCTTGCGCAACGGTATCTCTATATGCGCAAACGCAAACGACCGTAACCGGTACTATTACCGATAAAGATACTAAAGATCCCATTCCATTTGTGAACGTGATCTTTGCCGGTACTTCCGTTGGTACAGTATCGGATGTGAACGGGACTTACAAGATACACACAACGGAAGCCTACACGCAGGTTCAATTCTCGTTCATCGGTTATAAAACCATTACGCGTAACATAAAGAATGGTGAAGCCAATGTGTTGAACGTACGCCTCGAACCTGAAGCTACTGTATTAAAAGAAATTGAAGTAACAGGCGATAACAGAAAAGAACGTTATCGTAACAAGAATAACCCGGCCGTTGACCTTGTGCGCGAAATGATCGAACACAAAGAGCAGAACCGGATGAGCAGCTATAACTACCTGGAATACGAAGAGTATGAAAAGCTGCAGATGTCGCTCAGCAACGTTTCTGATAAATTCAAACAACGTAAACTCTTCAAGAAGTATAAATGGCTCTTCGATAATGTTGATTCTACTTCTATTGAAGGAAAAATACTACTGCCTATATATCTGCAGGAGACACTGTCGGATAAGTACTATAGAAAATCTCCCGAGAAGAAACGTACTGTAAAGAAAGCGCATCAGAAAGTAAGCTTCGATGATTATGTTGATAATCAGGGATTGAGCACGTATCTGAACTACCTGTATAACGACATAGATATTTATAATAATAACATTACCATTCTTACCAACCAGTTCCTCAGCCCGATTGCGGACTTGTCGCCTACTTTCTATAAATTTTATATAACCGATACCATTAAAGATGTAACTCCGAAATTGGCCGAGCTGGTGTTTGTACCGCGCGATGCAGGAGGATTCCTCTTTCAGGGAAAGATCTATGTTACACTCGATAGTAACTATGCTGTGCAGAAGGTTGATATGACAGTGAATAAAAACATTAACCTCAACTGGGTACGCGAGCTATATATACAACAGGATTTTGAAAAAGGCGATGACAACAAATATCACGTAGTGAAAAGTCGCATGCGTGCTGACTTTGGTATATCGAAAGATCGGGGAGGTATATATGGCGAGCGAACGGTATCGTATAAGAATTTTACCATCAACCATCCGCGCTCCGATAGCTTTTATGAGGCAGAAGAAGGCGCAGCAGCGGCACTCTCGCCCGATACGAATGCCAATGAACAATACTGGTCGCAGCATCGCCATGATTCATTGTCGCATGCCGAATCCAAAGTATACCAGAATATAGATAGCTTACAGAAAATGCCCTCGTTCAGGCGCACTATGGATATAGCCACGTTGTTACTCGCGGGCTATAAGAACTTCCGCTGGTGGGAACTCGGGCCGGTAAATACATTCTATAGTTTTAACCCGGTAGAAGGATTCAGGCTTCGTGTAGGCGGGCGAACTACTACGAAGTTAAGTGAGCGACTATATTTCGAAACGTATGGAGCTTATGGCTTTAAAGACAAGCGTTGGAAGTATTACCTCGGTGCCACGTATTCCTTTACCGGTAAATCGATCTGGCAGTTCCCGGTAAAATCGCTGCGGGTAAGTTTTCAACACGACATGAAGATTCCCGGACAGGAACTTCAGTTTATACAGGAGGACAACTTCTTACTTTCCTTCAAGCGTGGTGTAAACGACAAGTGGTTATACAACGACATCTGGAATGTTGAATACCTCAATGAGTTCGACAGTCATTTCTCTTACCGGCTTGGATTCAAGAACTGGAAGCAGGCACCAGCCGGTGGCTTGCAGTATAATGTGCAGGAGAGCGAAACAACACGAACCATACCGGAAGTAACAACGACTGAATTTTCATTGGAACTTCGCTGGGCTCCAAACGAACAATTCTATCAGGGTAAACTATACCGTATACCTATTCCAAACCGCTATCCTATATTTACCCTCCGTATGATCGGTGGCGTAAAAGGATTGTTCGGCAGCCAGTATAACTACCAGAACGTGGCACTCAATATTTACAAGCGCGTATATCTTTCGCAGTTTGGCTATACCGACATTGTTACAGAAGGTGGGTATATATTTGGAAAAGTACCATTCCCGCTGTTGGCTATTCACCGTGCCAACCAAACATACTCATATCAGCTGCAGTCATATAACTTAATGAACTTCCTCGAGTTTGTGAGTGATAAATATGTGAGCGTAAGCTTCGATCACTACTTCAATGGATTTATTTTCAACAAGATTCCGTTGTTCAAGAAATTGAAATGGCGCGAGGTTATGACCTTCAAGATATTGTATGGAAGCATACGCAACGAAAACAATCCGCAGTATAACAATGCCCAGTTCCTGTTCCCGGTAAACAGCGAGGGAGTAACCACAACATACTCGCTGCAGAAGGAACCTTATATGGAAGCCAGTGTCGGCATAGCCAACATCTTCAAGTTGCTGCGCTTCGATCTGGTAAAAAGATTATCGTATTACGATCACCCCGAAGTGGCCAAGTGGGGAATCAGAGGAAGATTCAAATTTGACTTTTAATATAGCGTACGTATGAGTGAGGTAGCACACAAGTCTTTAAATAATACAGGTATGGAAAGACAACCGATCCGAATTGTTCTTCAGCAGCTTATCTATAAAGTCATAAATCCTATTGTAAAGTTTTTGATACGCATAGGGTTCACGCCCAATGCGGTTACTACTACAGGTTTGCTATTGAATGTAGGCGTAGCTGTTATTTTTATTTTAGGAGCAGAGGAGGGGAACCGTGGCGACCTTTCGTATGTTGGCTGGGCAGGAGGCCTCATTTTGTTTGCAGGTCTTTTTGATATGCTGGATGGCCAGGTAGCACGATTGGGAAACATGAGCTCTACTTTCGGAGCGTTGTACGATTCGGTACTGGATCGCTACAGCGAACTCATTATGTTCCTCGGTATATGTTATTATCTTATCGGGCATCATTATTTTCTCAGTTCCTTGTTCGCCTTCATCGCGCTTATAGGTTCTATGATGGTGAGCTATGTGCGTGCACGTGCAGAGGGTCTTGGTATAGAATGTAAAGGTGGATTGATGCAACGTCCTGAACGTGTAGTAACAGTAGGTGTAACAGCGATTGCTTGTGGTATAACAGCAAGCCTTATCGGTGGTGACTATAAATTATTTATACCGGGTATTCCGTTCCATGTATTTGAAACGATATCCATTTTCACTTTTCCATTAACGATAATGGCTGTCCTTACGAACATCACCGCCATCAACAGGTTGCGTGAATCGAAGAAGGCACTGGAAATAAAAGAAATGAAATAATAGCGATGATCAGTTTTCTTATCAGTCTGTTCTTTGTTGGTGCATTAACATCCGATCCGGTTGTTACGGAAGAGTCCTGCGTTTGCAAGAATCAGGAAACATTTCCGGTGCCTCCGTCAGATCAGAAGACGTTATTCTATATTCAGCGTACACCCAATACCAACACCATTATGTATGCGCTCAATATAGAAAGTGATGGTAAACTGAATGAAGATGAACCGGTGCATCCATATTGGATACGTTACCAGGAAGAAGGACAACGCGAAGAGCTATCGTATATACAGCGTAACTATGCTTACGGACTGAAGACGGAGGATATGGGCAACGGTAAATTTGAATTGCGTTTTGTGTCGTATAAAAAAATGCCGTTCTATTTAGTAAAGTCTTCACGCGATAACCAGTATCATATTCATGCTACAATCAATAAAAAGAAGATAGAAGTATCGCGCGTATTTTTGCAGATCGAAGGAGGTACCTTCTGGTTGCCGAATGTAGTGTGTGCTGAAGTAAAAGGAGTAGACCCTGATACCGGCAGCGAGATAGTTGAACGATTTAAACCATAAGTGCAATGAAGAAAACTTTTGTTTCCAATTCGCAGGAGTCAACCCGGATGTTCAAGAGTGATTTCCTCGAAGCCTTTTCGAAAGTACATTTCACTGTACCTCTCTATATATTCATACCCGTTATAGTATATTTCTCCTGGAGAGCATTTGCCGTAGCGAATAATACCATACTGGTTTTTATAGCAAGTTTTGCAGCGGGACTTTTCTTCTGGACGCTTACTGAATATGCGCTTCACCGTTTTGTATTTCACTTTGTACCAAAATCAAAATGGGGATTGCGTCTTCATTTTATATTCCACGGTGTTCACCATGATTATCCCAACGATCGTTTACGTCTCGTAATGCCTCCATCGGTAAGTATACCTTTGGCTACCGCATTTTACTTTTTATTTTTGTGGTTGATCCCTGTCGGATATGTATATGGTTTCTTTGCCGCCTTCATTACCGGGTATTTGATATATGATATATCGCATTATGCCATGCATCATTTTACGTTCAGAAATCCGATCATGAAAAAGATCAAGCAACACCACATGCAGCATCATTATGCTGAGCCCGATAGAGGATATGGTGTAAGCTCGGCATTATGGGATAAGATATTCCGATCCGATTTTGAGAAATAATACCAAAGACCTGAATCCACCTCCCTTGAACGTTACACTTCGGCATGTTTTAATAGCATGCACTGTTTCCCTAGCATACTTGCTCTTATCATGGTTACTGATCGGTTTTAAGACAGATCAGTTGTTTCTCGCTTGTTTGTTTAGTGTTCTATACCTCGCTACATCTACCTCGAGGCGTTTCATTCTCGGCTTCTCGATCTTCATTGTATACTGGATCATTTATGACTATATGAAAGCATTTCCGAATTATGCTTTCAACCTTGTTCACATCAAGGATCTGTACGATGCAGAGAAGAGTATATTTGGTATTGTACAGGGTAGTACACTGCTTACTCCCAATGAGTTTTGGCAACAACACAGTTTTACTATACTGGATGTATTAACCGGTATATTTTACTTATGTTGGATACCCGTACCACTCTTGTTTGCCGGCTATCTTTTCTATCGCGATAAAGGACAGTTTCTGGAATTTGCCCTTACATTTTTATTGGTGAACCTGCTGGGCTTTGTTGTATACTATTTATATCCTGCCGCACCTCCCTGGTATGTGCAGAATTTTGGTTTTGATTTCAACCCGGCTACACCCGGTAATACGGCAGGTCTTATTCGTTTCGACCAGTTCTTTAACGTACATATATTCTCTTCGCTCTATGCAAAAGGCTCGAATGTATTTGCGGCCATGCCTTCCCTGCATTCTGCCTATCCGTTAATTGTTACCTATGTGGGTATCAAGTACAGAGCAGGATGGCTCAATGCAATTTTTGTGGTGATCACAGTGGGGATATGGTTTGCAGCAGTATATACTTCGCATCACTATGTGCTGGATGTATTAGCAGGTATATTGACAGCCTCTATTGGTATAGCCGGTTTTCAATGGTTGCAAAAGAGTAACAGATTCAGCCGATGGATGAATCGTTACCGTGATGCCATCACGCAACAGTAATTACGTCTATGTATTTCAGATACGGATAGCCGATTCTGCCTCCAGCAATGTAAACGTATCGTAAATAATACGCTTGGCCGATTCGATGGAGATCTCCAATGTGTGTGCTATAGCTTCGTAATTTTTCCCTTTTATTAATAGTGATGTTGCTATCGCCTGCTGCTCGTTGAAAAGGTGGCTGTAAGCCATATATACTTCATGCAGGTCTTCTGCAATAGCAGCACTGATCACCAAACCACCATGAAATATACTTTCCAGGGTTATGTCGCAATCTTCCAAAAAGGCCTCATGCAAAATATAGCCTCCGGCACTTAGTCGTAATGCTGTAAGCAGATCTCCCGGTTTATTCTGATCGTGAAGGATAACGATATTGGTAAAAGGAATTTTACTCTTCAGAATAGTGAACTTCCGGAATGTTTCATAATCATGTAAAGGAACATCTGCAATAAATAATGTTGCCTGATCACGCGCTATTCTTGGCAAAGCTTCTGCTATAGAACGATAATAGTTTGCCACTACCCACTCCGTTGTATTCTCGATCGCTTCAATAATGCGTTTTAACAGGAGTGGGTTACTTTCCAGCACAACAACTCGCTTCTTCATGTCGCTGTTTCCTTTTTGTCGGGCTATAGAGATATCGGTGTGATTATAGTCGTACATAGAGCGATATATTTCCAACGGCTTGTCCTGGAAGAGTCCTGGCAAAAGAAGACAGTATCTTATAGGTGAATGAAGCGCCAATACCCTGGTAGGCAATCACGCCACCCATATCCAGACACGTCATGTGATGGTGCGGCTCCAGGCTCGGATCTGAATTTTTCTTTTCCGGATTGCGATCGCCCTTAAATATACCTCCGTGAAATATATTGCCTTCGATCATAGTGTTGTGTGCCATGGCTCCGATGGACGGCTGCACGAATATATAGGCTTTCAGTTTTTCACCTCCCGGCATAGCCGTAAACTGATCCATGTAGCCGGTAAAGTAGCCAGGCATTTTCCCTACACGAATAGTAGTATGTGCTGCAATGCCATTCATCATGGTTCCGACAAACATATCACCACCGTAAATGATTTCGAAGTGGCGTTTCTCGATCAGCGATTTTTCATACTTCAAATTCACATTCAGCAACAAGGCGGAAGATAGCTGGTGATCCCAGCCCATAGGTTTCGGACTGTTGGTGAGTTTATGTACATACGTCTGCGTCTGTCGGGCAAAAGCATAACGCCCCATAATGCCGGCAATCCATTCGGTTTGGATCAGGTATTTCTTTACAGGATTAGACGAGTGTAATGCATGAGATATATAGAGCGATCCAGAATAGCGATAATCGTGTGGATCAGGTTCTGTGGCCGAAAGATTAGAAGGTGTTATCATCGATTGCATAAATCCCCAGCTATAGGTATTTACACTACTGTCGCCTGCTTTCAGCAACAGGCTGTTCAGGATGGTCTGCGGTTTTTTATGGCGTTGATAGTATAGATCGAATCGACTTCCATTAGTATAGCCCCTGTCGGAATTGTGCAGGGTAAAAAGATCGTTTTCTTCGTAGAGGCGGAGTAACTTAGGAGGTTGCGTTTGCGCGAGGACGACTGTAGAGGTCATCATCACAAGTAATATAGCGGCACGCATGGATGAGAGATGTAAAGAGTGTAAGCAAATAGTGTTGGTTAATGATGTATTGTATATATGTGGGGTGCGAATTGAACAGACAGTGTTCAAACCATGGACCAGCCTCCGGCATTGTATATATTGCCGCTGGTCCTGCAAAATCAAAGGGGCACGTAGTTATACGGTTATAGTCGTCCGGCCTTCCGGCTTATTGTAGCAAGCGTAGTATATTTCTCTTTCATTGATGATAATCTTTTCGTTTTTTCCTTCAAACACTTTGTTGGAAGTATATGAAGATATCACCGGCTGCAGCGAAATAACCCCTCTGAACACTTCTGCTGCAACCGATATATCTCTTTCCAACTTCACCTAAGTTTTTGAAAGAACATCTATATAATTTTCATCCTTCGTAAGAAGGAACGGCAACTGATACAAGGCTACCCCTAGACCTATATATGTACCAGTGCCGTATCCTAACCACCAAGGTTGAAGAAAAGTGTCAGGCTTCAGATATATTTTTTTAGTTCATCTGAACCGTAACTTTTTCATGAACACATTTCAATAAGCTTTTGTGTCTAAAACCTGCGTAGGGGTGCTGTGTGCAGGCTCAAGGCAGTATCCTATAGTATAGTTACTGAGCAAAGAGTAACTATACTGTTGTATATAGTGTAGTTAAATGCTCTTCATTGTATGTGCAGGGGGCACATGTACTATATTTGGATTATTAGACTTATATCGTATTTTAGTCGATAATAGTTTCAAAAAAAGATTATTTTTTAAAGCCGTTGGCTAACAACCCGAGAATAATCTCCAGCCTGTCGCCAATTTTCTTTATGCGGTTGTCTTCTATCAGTCCCATTTCAATGCCCCGGAAAGCATAGAGCATTACATACGCCAGGTCATCCAGGTCGCGCTCATCAATAGGTTTAAATTCCTTATTCGCGATGCCCAGTTGCAAAATGTTTTTGAGTACCTGTTGTTCTCTCGCCTCAAAGGTCTTCTTGATCTTTTTAATGAGGTTGGGATTATTGGAGATCTCTCCGAAGATGACACTATATAAAGCGGCTTTCTGCATGAGCAGTTTAATGCGATTCACCGTAAAGGTTTTCAATTTCTCTTCAGCAGTGGGCGCCTTTTCAATGGCGGTATCTGTCAGCCCCAGCACCTCTTCCATGTCTTCTTTCATCACGGCATCAAAAATCTCGTCTTTGCTGGCGTAATAATAATAGAGTGTGCTTTTTCCTTTGCCTGCAGCCTTGGCAATATCTTCCATGGTGGTCTTCAAAAAGCCATAGCGTTGAAAAAGTGTCCGTGCGGCTTTGAGAACCTCCGCCCGTATCGCTTCATCCTTTGTCATGGTCACAACTGCTGAAATTTTTTCGACTGTTAAAATTTTAGACTCTATCCGTTTTTCAGTCCAAAAATAATCGAAAACTTCTAATTGTATTAAGAATACTCTAAATTCTTCCGGCAAAGGTCATAAATTCTACATCATTGTGTAGGGGGCACACGATAAACGGAGAGTAGCGAAAGAAGGGAAAAGAGTTCGGTATGAATCTTCGGTATACTCCGAAGTAATATCAGGGTATCTGCTCAACCAGTAAAATCAATTTTTATCCGTTGAAACAACTGCCCTCTGGTAAATATTCAGAAAGTGCCGGTAAACAGTTAATGGAAAAAGGCCGCCACATTTCCTCATGGGGAACATGGCGGCCGGAGAATCAAATTAACCTAGTATACAGTTGTCAGAGCTGTTTTATCAGCTGTGGTGAACGGACGGTCTGCTCCGCTGGAACATGCCAACATATAGGAGTTAGCAGATGGACCAGTAGGCGTACCGGATATATGTATTGCTCCTACACCAGCAGAACCTTCGCTGCCACCGGTGCCGCAGCTATAACGGCGGCTCATATAGTCTGTATGACGCAGACCGATAGCGTGACCGATCTCGTGAGCGATTACCGTAGTAGCATCAGCACGTTGTGATGAGTTGTTATAGTAATACGTATTGAGCTGGATCGGGCTTGCCGGATCGCCACCACTCGGGAAGCCGGCACTGAAGCCCAGTGTTGAACTTACTTCGTAGAACGACAATATCTGAATGTCGGCAGCAGATGCACTGGTTGTTTTCTGGAAATTTAGTGTAAGGCCCAATGCATTATACCGGCTCAACGCTGTAGTGAACGCAGTTTGCATATAGGTTCCAAAACCGGCATCCATATATACATATATAGTGCGGGGTGTACCTGTCACCAGGTTAGTGGTGCGGTAATGTTCTTCATCTGCAGAAGCACCGATCGATACAGGTTCTGCCAATGAAGCAATCTGTTCTTTCGAGAGGAGTATATCATACTCTACCAGAAATTTACCATCAGGGCGCAGCGATAAACCTTCGCTGGTATCAAACCCTGCTTTTGACAATTGGACGACAACATCATTGGGGACTTCATTTTTTGCAGATTCTTGTTCCTGACAAGAGAACATGGCGCATAGAATAGCCATGCTGCATGTAGCATACATCTTTCTCATAGGCTTTAAAATTTAGGTAATGGTTAATAATGCGATCAAGTAAGGCATTTAGGTTTTACCGATCAAGTTTTTATAGGTATAAATTGAAATTTATATTTATAGATATATACTTTTGGTAAATATATACCTATGAGAACTATTGCCGTTGCTTTGTTTACAGTGTTTTATACTTCTATATATAGTCAATCTATACCCGGATTTATCCGGTATGACACTATAAATCCGGTATTGCGGAGTAATGGATATTTTACTATGAATGCCTCGCGCGAAGAAGTAAATAGACTGTTGCAATCGGGTGCTATACAATTTGCAAAAGCATTATCGGCAAATAATTACCTGTGTTTGTCTAATGGAAACGTTGAAAGCAATAATCGTTTGCAGATAAACTATATGCACAATAACCTGTGGAAGCTGGCGCCAGGCTTTATAAATCAGAATGTTGATGCAAATATACTCTCCGTGCGCGTACAAGACGTACAAGCGTTTAAACACTATTTAGATTTGCATGGTATATCCTATACTATAGAGAATATGCACGCAGCATCGAAGGTAATATATATCCGTTTTTTGCAACCAGATGCAGGTTTGAACGCACTGTTGAATTGTGATGAAGTATCATTTATAGGTCATGCTAAAAATCAGGCAAGTGAAGAGTCGTCTAACAGTTTTCAGGATATAAGTATAAATGGGGTAAATGTTGTTCATAATATATACCCGGAATTGAACGGGGAAAATTTTACACTGTCTGTAAAGGAAAACTCAATCGATAATACAGATATAGATTTGAAAGGACGCGTGCAGGAATCAGAGCTGGCTAATGAAACAACATCGCAGCATGCCAACCAAATGGCCACCATTATAGCCGGAGGTGGTAATACGATGCCCAACACAAAAGGTGTAGTCTGGAAGAGTCATGTCGCCTCATCCAGCTTTGACAATTTGTTGCCTGACGATAACGCTGTGTTGCAGGGACAAGGTATTTCTGTTCAAAATCATTCATATGGTGTTACGATCGAGAATATATATGGAGCTGAAGCACGTGCCTACGATGTGAGCATGAATGAAGATCCAGCTATACTTCATGTGTTCTCGGCCGGAAATTCGGGAGCGGAGGTAAGTACTACCGGTATATATGCCGGAATACCCGGATATGCTAATCTGACGGGTAATATGAAGATGGCCAAAAATATACTGGTGGTAGGTGCTACCGGTAAAGATAACACCATCGATGCGCGTAACTCCGGTGGTCCTGCGTATGACGGACGCATTAAGCCGGAGCTTGTGGCCTACGGACCCGAAGGTACTTCAGATGCTGCTGCGATGGTATCGGGCATCAGTGCTCTGATACAGCACGCATATCAAAACACCTATAAGGTTCGTCCACCAGCAGCGCTGGTAAAAGCTATATTAATAGCCTCGGCCGATGATATTGGTAAAGAAGGTATCGACTATATATCCGGTTATGGAGCTGTAAATGCAGACAGGGCTGTTCGTCTTGTAAAAGCTCAGACACTTATCAGCGATACCATAAAACAAAACAGCGCAAAGCAATTCTCGATTACTGTACCGGCTGACATCCATACTTTGCGTCTGGCCGTTGTCTGGAATGATCCGGCAGCGGAAGCAGGCGATGCTGCTGCGCTGATAAATGATCTTGACAGTAAAATTACTTTTGGCGGTAAGCAATGGTTGCCGTGGATATTGCATCACTATCCTCATATAGATTCCCTGGCATTGCCTGCTTCGCGAAAAGAAGATCACTTGAATAATATAGAGTATATAACCATTGACGATCCGCAGGCGGGTATATATACATTGGATATTGCGGCTCCGACACTCACGAATGCTGCACAGGAAGTTCATATAGCTTATTGGCTTGACACTGCGAATGTTTTTCGCTGGACGTATCCGACTGCGATTGATGCAACGGAGGCTGGAAGCGATATATACTTTCGATGGAATACGTCCTATACCGGAACAGCCGCGATCGAAGTAAATATAGACAACACAGGTTTTACAGAGATTGCCGGCTCGGTAAATCTTGCCGACCGATTTTATACCTGGACTGCCCCCGAAGGATTACACACAGCGACTGCCCGTATAAAGATAGGAGGTATATATTTTACTTCCGATGAATTTACCATCGCGCCATCCATGCCACTGAAAGTAGGTTTTAATTGTACTGATAACGTAATGTTGAATTGGAATGCGATTCCCAATGCAGAGCAATATCAACTATGGAAGTTAGGCGAGCAATACCTGGAGCCGGTTACACTTACTACCGACACAGCCTATATTTTTGAAAAACAGCTGACCCCTTCGCTATACTATGCCGTGGCCCCGGTAATACAAGGTAAAACGGCTTTGCACGGATTAACCTATCGATACGATGAACAAGGTGTAAATTGTTATTACAGCACGTTCTCGGCTTTACTTACCGAGGCAAATGTATCGCAGCTTTCATTGGAGTTGAGCACAACCTATAATATAGCGAATGTAACATTTCAGAAGGAACAGGATGGAGTATATATGGCATTGAATGAAGTTTCTGCGATCAATGGCACTGTATATGAATATACCGATGCAACATTACAACGTGGCACCAATCATTATCGAGTACAAATACAATTGAATGATGGCACCAGTATTTATACCGAAGTAGCGGAGATATACTATAGCGATGATCAGACCTTTACGGTATATCCCAACCCGGTAGATGCTTTAAAACAGGAAGTAGTGCTGCTCACGGATGGCGATGATCTGGCGATCGAATTTTATGATGCCAACGGCAAGGTATCGAAGCGGGAAATAGTGTACGGATCGTTCTTCCGGTTTCCGGTTACTGACCTCCGGCAGGGATTATACTTTTATCGAATCTTTCGTCATGCCAAGCCCGTAGCGTCCGGCCGGTTGGTGGTGAAGTAAAGCATCACGGTTATTTTAGCAGGTATGTGTTTCGCTGCAGATCCCTCTTTATATTTGATGAAGATAATGGCAGCGTATGGAAATTGAATTGAACGACTCCGAGCATACCAAGAGTTCCTGGACTAACCGATTCGAAAAGTATCTTCCGGAACTGGTGTATGGATCGATTGATGGTATTGTTACCACTTTTGCTGTTGTAGCCGGAGCAGCCGGAGCAAACCTGAACATCAATATTATACTCATCCTCGGCATGGCTAATCTTATTGCAGACGGACTCTCTATGTCGATAGGGAGTTATCTCTCCAACAAATCCGAACAGGATAATTATCAGAAGCATCTTCGTATAGAAGCCTGGGAGATTGAAAACATGCCCGATGTAGAACGACAGGAAGTAGAACTCATCTATAGGAACAAAGGCTTTGAAGGCAAAGAACTGGAAATGGTTGTGAACCGCATTACTTCCAACAAGCAAGTATGGCTGGATACGATGATGAAAGATGAGCTGGGATTATCCGAACATAAAAAATCTCCCTTGAAGTCCGGGCTCTCTACATTGTCAGCATTTATTATAGCAGGAGCTATACCGCTTGTTGCTTATTTCATTACCTATAGCGGTGGTGCAGGCATGAGTCCGTTCCTGGTATCATCGATCGTAACGTTACTCACCTTTATTTTTATAGGCTATATCAAAACCTATGTAACACAAGCGAGCCTTCTTCGCAGTATCACGGAAACATTAGTACTGGGAACAGCTGCTGCCATGGCTGCTTACCTGCTGGGCGATTACCTCGAGAAACTACTCACATAATAAATGTGTACACGTGCTTTGCAATGCATGTTGAAGCACGCAAATAAACTGTCGGTATAGCTACGTTGCGCTCATGGGAAAGCGCTAACTTTCTTGTGAGTTCAACGCTGCATGGTACGGGAAGATATTGCTTTATATGACCGTGTACATGCGGGCCATCTGCTCGCCCGCAAACTGGTAATGCATCAGCATTCGCAAAGCATGATCGTGGCACTGGCGCATGGGGGTGCCGTTGTAGGTTTTGAGATAGCACAAGCCCTGGCACTTTCTTTTGATGTACTGCCTTGTCGCAAGATTAAACATCCCGGTAACAGTTCACAGATTATTGGTTCCGTCAGTATAGAAGATGTATTGATCTATGAAGACATCCTTCACATTCCACAAGACTATATATACCATCAGATTATGCTGGCGCGCATTGGCATCGAACGGGAGTATAATTTTTACTATGCCAATCAACCGCGTCCGTCTTTTACAGGAAAGACCGTCATTGTTGTAGACGATGTGCTGGAAGAGAGTGCAGCTGTGCTGGCATGTGTACGCAGCATTCGTAAACATAAACCTGCACAACTGGTAGTGGCCGTTCCGCTTGTAAAACCGGAAGTGCTCGAACACCTGACGAAAGAAGCAGACGACATAGTATTTCTTCGCTGTGAGGCCGGTGCCGATTCGCTTCGCACACTCTATACCGAGCTGCCGACCATTAAAGAGGATGAGGTAAGGGCCCTTCTGGTTAGGGCAAAGACTCCGCAGACCAAAAGCCTATACTCTTTATTATAGGCACACGGAAAAACGCACGGCAGTCTGTGTGAATAAAATATAGCCGGTAACATAGGTTCTTGCTCCGTGGGTCAGAGAAGTTGATGGGATTTACATTCCCGTTTAATATTTTCGTGTATGATATCCCGCATACTCTCCGGCTGCTTACTGGCAGTCGCACTTTCTGTTCCGGTATTCGCACAGGAAGTAACAAAACCCTCTTCAGATCTTACGGAATATGTAGACCCCATTATTGGTACAGCATCATCGCCCGAACTCTCCAATGGCAATACTTATCCTGCTATTGCTTTACCGTGGGGCATGAACTTCTGGATGCCACAAACCGGAAAGATGGGAAGCGGCTGGGCCTATACGTATGATGGCACGCGCATCAAAGGTTTCAAACAAACACATCAGCCTTCTCCGTGGATGAACGACTATGGTCAGTTCTCCATTATGCCGGTAAATGGAAAGATCAAACTGAGTGAAGAGACTCGTGCAAGCTGGTTCTCGCACAAAGCAGAAATTGCCAAGCCTTACTACTATAGTGTTTACCTGGCAGATCATAATATTACGACAGAGATAGCGCCTACCGAACGTGCCGCTATATTTCGATTTACATTCCCTAAAACAGACTCTGCTACTATCGTAGTGGATGCTTTCAATCGTGGTTCGTATGTAAAAGTTATACCGGCTGAGAAAAAGATCATCGGCTATACCACACGCAACAGTGGTGGCGTGCCGAAGAATTTCAAAAATTACTTTGTGATGTACTTCGATAAGTCGTTTGATCTGGCCAAGACGTGGAGCAATCACCGACTTCTGGAAGGTTACGAGATCACCGCAGACCATGCCGGTGCTGTAGTTGGTTTTAAAACCAAAAAAGGTGAACAGGTACATTTGCGTGTGGCCTCTTCGTTTATCAGTATAGAGCAAGCTGAATTAAACCTGAAAGAACTGGGCAGCGATAATTTTGAGACTGTAAAACAAAAGGGTAAAGATGCCTGGAACAAAGAGCTTGGTCGTATAGCCGTAGAAGGTGGCACGATCGATCAGCTTCGTACATTCTATTCGTGTTTATACAGAGCTTTACTCTTCCCGCGCAAATTCTATGAACACGATGCTTCGGGTAAAGTGATACACTATAGTCCGTATAATGGAAATGTACTGCCTGGCTATATGTTTACCGATACAGGTTTCTGGGATACGTTCCGATCGCTGTTTCCATTCCTCAACCTGATGTATCCATCCTTGAGTGCACACATGCAGGAGGGATTGGTGAATGCCTATAAAGAAGGAGGCTGGCTGCCGGAGTGGGCGAGTCCCGGTCTGCGCAATGTAATGATCGGATCGAACTCGGCTTCCATTGTTGCCGATGCCTATATAAAAGGCATGCGTGGGTATGATGTAAATACATTGTATGAAGCCGTGCTGAAAAATTCAGAGCAGGCCGGTCCGCTTACAGCTGTAGGTCGTGCCGGAGTGCAATACTATAATACACTTGGCTATGTGCCGTATGATGTTGACATCAACGAGAATGCTGCCCGCACATTAGAGTATGCGTATGATGACTTCGCTATATATCAATTGGCAAAAGCATTGGGTCGCCCCAAGAAAGAGTTGAGCTTGTTTGCCAAGCGTTGCCAGAATTACCGGAATATATTTGATAAGCAAACCGGGTTGATGCGTGGCAAGAATAAAGATGGAAGTTTTCAATCACCCTTCAATCCTTTTAAATGGGGCGATGCATTTACCGAAGGCAATAGCTGGCACTATACGTGGTCTGTATTTCACGATGTGCAGGGTTTGATGGACCTGATGGGCGGTAAAGATAAATTTGCTTCGAAGCTTGATTCTGTATTTATACTCCCGCCTGTATTTGATGATAGTTATTACGGTGGTACGATACACGAAATTCGTGAAATGCAGATCGCTGATATGGGACAATATGCGCATGGTAACCAGCCGATACAACACATGATATACCTGTATAACTATGCAGGACAACCCTGGAAAGCACAATACTGGATTCGCGAAACGATGCGAAAATTATACCTGCCAACACCCGATGGTTACTGCGGTGATGAAGACAACGGACAAACTTCTGCGTGGTATGTTTTTTCAGCGTTAGGTTTTTATCCGGTTTGCCCTGCTACCGATCAATATATAGTGGGAACACCGCTGTTTAAAAAAGCTACACTTACGCTGGAGAACGGAAAACAAATTGTGATCAATGCTCCCAACAGCAGCGAAAGCAATCTATATATATCCGAAGCCAAATTGAATGGCGAAATATATACTAAGAACTGGCTATCGCACACAACCCTGTCGCAAGGCGCTACGCTTGATTTCACTATGCAGGCCACACCGGAAAAACAACGTGGTGTGAAGGAAGAGGATATGCCATATTCTTTTTCGAAAGACGAGAAGAAGTAGGCGTGAGGTCAAAGTTCAAGGTTTAAAGTTTAAAGTTTAAAGTAGTGCAGCATCAGTGGTGTCAGGTGTTTTGACCTGACACACGGGGAAAGGAAATATACCCTTCTTCGAGGCAGAGCAAAGCAAGAGATGAGGTATATATACTTTGCCTCTGCACCCAGTCCGGTGGAAACACCCGACTACACCAAATTCACTCTCAACCACACACTCACGGATAACGAATAACAAATAACGATTAACGGATAAACAGTTCAGATGAAATATACACTTCTCGCTTTACTGGTTCTTATACTCACAGGCAACAGTCTGCATGCGCAGGATAATCTTGTTCAATATGTAAATCCTCTTATTGGTACACATAAGATGGGACATACTTACCCGGGGGCAACCGTTCCTTTTGGGATGGTGCAGTTGAGTCCGGAGACGGATACGATTCCGTATGAGGTCGATAATCATTACAATCCGCTGGTATATAAATACTGTGCGGGATATCAGTACGATGATCCTACCATTGTAGGATTCAGCCATACACACTTCAGCGGAACGGGACATTCAGATCTGGGTGATTTCCTGATCATGCCTTCGGTTGGTAAACTTCAACTGAATCCCGGCACCGAGCAGAATCCGAAGAGTGGTTTTCGTTCTTCGTTCTCGCACAGCAATGAGGTTGCCGCACCGAACTATTATAAAGTAAAACTGGATGAAGGAAATATAGTGGCTGAATTAACCACCAGCAACCGTGTAGGATTTCATCAATATACTTTCCCTGAAGCAGGACAGGCGCACATCATCTTCGACCTGATCTATGGTATATATAATTATACCGACAAGAATGTGTGGACTTTTGTACGTGTAGAGAACGACACCCTGATCACCGGCTATCGCCAGACGAATGGCTGGGCCCGTACGCGCACAGTATATTTTGCCATGACGTTCTCTAAACCTATACAACAGTATGGTGTGAAAGATTTTTCCAATCCGCATGTATATAAGGGCTTCTGGAGAAAATTCGATCAGTCGAAGAATTTCCCCGAGGCAGCAGGCGAGCAATTGCGCATGTACTTTGACTTTAACACAACTGCGGGCGAAGCGATCAAGATAAAAGTAGCCCTGTCGCCAGTAAGCACAACGGGTGCGCTGGAGAACCTGCAGGCAGAGATACCACATTGGAATTTTGAGAAAGCAAAACTGGCCGGTCAGCAACAATGGGAAAAAGAATTGCAGCGTGTGCAGATCAAAGCCGGTACCCGCGATGATATGGTGAACTTTTATACAGCACTCTATCATACCTTCCTCGGCCCTACAACCTATATGGATGTGAATGGCCAGTATCGTGGACTCGATCAGGGTAATCATGCTGCGAGTAATTTTACAAACTATACAACGTTCTCCCTATGGGATACTTACCGCGCGTTGCATCCGCTCTTTAACATTATACAACCGAAGCGTAACTCCGATATGGTGCAGTCGATGCTGGCGCACTACGATCAGAGCGTGCATAAGATGTTACCGGTATGGTCGCATCATGCGAATGAGAACTGGTGTATGATTGGCTATCACAGTACTTCCGTTGTAGCGGATGCTATTGTAAAAGGAACTTTTCAGGGCGATGCCATGCATGCACTGAATGCCTGTATAGCCACTTCGCGTCATGGCTCGTATGATGGAATAGAATACTATATGAAATCCGGTTATGTGCCGGAAGATAAGAGCGGCTCTTCTGTTTCCAAAACGCTGGAGTATGCGTATGATGACTGGGCAATAGCACAAATGGCGAAGAAGCTGAACCGCCAGGATATATATACCGAGTATATGAAGCGTTCGCAAAACTGGAAGAATGTATATGATGCTTCCACCGGCTATATGCGACCAAAACTAAGCGATGGTACTTTCAGAAAAGAGTTTGATGTATTGAGTACACATGGCCAGGGTTTTATTGAAGGTAATGCATGGAATTATAGTTTATATGTTCCGCAAGATCCCGAGCAGATGATTGCTGTGATGGGAGGGAAGAAGCGCTTCGTTCAACATTTGGATTCATTGTTTACAATGAACTTGCCCGATGAATTTTTCGCACATACAGAAGACATAACACGCGATGGTATAATCGGTAATTATGTGCATGGCAACGAACCGGCTCACCATGTTGCATACCTTTATAACTGGACAGACCAACCGTGGAAAACGCAGGAACGCGTTCGTATGATCCTGAAGAAACAATATCATCCGGCACCGGACGGATTAGGAGGTAATGATGATTGCGGGCAGATGAGTGCCTGGTATATATTTACATCGCTCGGCTTCTACCCGGTAGCACCAGGGTCGGATCAATATGCACTGGGTAGTCCGGCTATACATTCTGCTATACTTCCATTGGAGAATGGTAAAACATTCGCGATCGAAGTGAAAAATCAGAGTGACAAGAATGTATATGTTCAGAAAGTAACGCTGAACGATAAGCCGCTCACCCGGCTATATCTCACTCACGAAGACATCACCAAAGGCGGCAAACTTGTGTTTTACATGAGTGCCAAGCCCAGGAAATAATAACACTCTTTTGAAAACCAATTGATTAGAGAGTGAATAACAGAAAACTGGACAGAAATCGCTATCTGTCCAGTTTTTACAGCGATAGTTAGCATCTGTCCAGATTTTCGTTAAAAACTGAACATTTTGATTTTATCCTTTCAGGTAAAAATAGGAGTAACAAAAAATCCACCGAATCGAATATACCGGTGGATTTTTTTATTGAAAGTAAATATATACTTGCGTCTTACGCCTTCACATTCTTTACCGCGTAGTCTACCGAGCGGGCAGAGAACGCCATATAGGTAAGGGAAGGATTTTGTGTTGATGTAGAAGTCATGCAGGCACCGTCTGTTACGAATACATTTTTGCAGGCGTGAAGCTGGTTCCATTCATTGAGCAACGAAGTTTTCGGATCGCGCCCCATACGCACACCGCCCATCTCATGTATATCAAGACCCGGAGCTTGTTTGGAGTCGAAAGTCTGAATGTTTGTGAAGCCAGCTTTGGTATACATCTCGGTAAGTTGTTCGAAGAAATCGGCAACCATCTTCTCATCGTTATTATCATAGTCGATGGAGATTTTGAGACGCGGCATGCCCCACTCATCTTTCTGTGTAGGATCAAGCGCTACATAGTTGGTTTCTTTCGGAATGGTTTCGCCCATCATGTGTGAGCCTACGCGCCATGGGCCGAGTTTGGTTTGAGCCAGTTTATCTTTCAGTGAAGTTCCAAGTCCATCGTGATCCATTTCATTATAGCGCTCGGCACCAAAGCCCGCTGCATATCCGCGAAGGAAATCTGTTTCCTGCTTATATACATTCCGGAAGCGAGGTATATATCCGCCGGTAGGCCTGCGTCCTTTGGTCATAGAGTCCATGAAGCCATCGTACTCAGCCGAGATACGTGCACGGTAATTATGGAATGCTACATATTTACCCAACAGTCCGTTATCATTACCCAAACCATTCGGGAAGCGATTAGACTTGGAGTTAAGCAGTATAAGATTTGTATTTAACGCTGCTGCATTGACAAAGATGATCGGTGCATAGTACTCCACCGTTTCTTTGGTAAGTGCATCGATCACTTGTACACCCGTTGCTTTTCCTTTGGTTTCATCGTAGATGATGGAATGAACAACCGAGTTAGGACGCAGCGTCATTTTACCGGTGCGTGCAGCCCACGGTAACGTAGATGAGTTACTGCTGAAGTATCCACCGAACGGACATCCGCGCTGGCACAGTGTTCTGTGCTGACACTGCGTACGCCCTTGCTGCAGATGTATAGGTTGTGGTTCTGTGATGTGCGCACAACGCGCCATGATCACGTGACGATTCTGATAATATTTCGCTACCTGTTCCTTGAAGTGTTTTTCAACACAGGTAAGTTCTATAGGAGGAAGAAACTCTCCATCGGGCAATTCAGGTATACCATCTTTATTACCGGATATACCGGCAAACTTTTCAACGTGGCTATACCAGGGCGCCAGATCTTTATAGCGTATCGGCCAATCCACTGCGAAGCCATCGCGCTTTGGTCCTTCAAAATCAAATTCACTCCAGCGTTGCGTTTGTCTTGCCCACAGGAGAGATTTACCACCTACCTGGTATCCGCGAATCCAGTCGAATGGTTTTTCCTGTACATACGGATGGTCATTGTCTTTCACGAAAAAGTGCATGGCATCTTCACGGAAAGCATAGCAGCGACTCACTACCGGATTCGCATCTTGTATCTCCTGCGGAATTTGTCCGCGGTGTTTAAACTCCCACGGCATCATGTTCGTGGTAGGATAATCCACGTTGTGTTTTACATCGCGGCCGCGTTCCAGCACCAGTGTTTTCAATCCGCGTTCAGTAAGTTCCTTTGCAGACCAGCCACCGCTTATACCGGAGCCAATCACGATCGCATCGTATGTGCGTTCTTTAACAGAATCTATATTCAGGTTTGCCATGAGCTTATGCGGGGTTTTGTTCAGTTACCGGTATACATCCTTTGAAGTGCGGACCGGGCACTAACTGATACGGTTTAATATCGGTAAGAAAATGTTGTGATTGCGTATAGCCTTGCACTACAAATTGGCGCGTGCGCGAGTAGAAGGTCTTGAGATCTTCCGGTAATTTTTCTGCGTCTTTCTCCAATGATGTGAGCTGTTGCAGGCGATCTTCCGGTGATGCTTTGGTAAATGATTTACCGTAAAGCTCTTTGGTTTTGTCGTTGAATGAGCGCATGCCACTCAGATATTTTTCCTGCTCTTCTTTACTGAGGCAGTCATCCACCATCACGAGCGTAAACAAATGTGCTCCTACAGTTTTTGCTCCCGGAGTATTGGTAGCAGGAATAATTGTATCCGCGATGTCAGCGAGCAGATCTTCTTCATCCCCTGTAATGTTGAGGTGGTTCAGCGCGATGGAAACTTTCTTCGGATCTACCCCACAAGCAGGCAAAAGCATAGCTCCCGCGGTTGCCATCGCCAGTTGTTTTAATACCAGACGTCTGTTCATATTTGGTTGTAGTAGGTTTATGCAATTCGAAAGATAAATCTAATGCATAAAATCAAATTGCGCGAGACTATTTCTACGATCTGTCGGCACATTGATAAGATTAATAAGTGCCCCTGTATAAATGGTCGTTTTTCTTCCCCAAAATTCTTTTGAGCGGTATATGTTCGCCATGTGTTTTTTCCAGCCATGTCCACATTTCATTGCGGAGACTTTCGGCTAACGAATCGTAAGCAGGATCGCGAATAAGATTGTTTACTTCCCACGGATCGTTTTGCAGATCGTACAACTCATTGATATCCCAAACGCCATGATTGAAAATATATTTATAACGGTTGGTACGTACGCCAAAAATAGTGGGTGTTTGTGGAAAGGCATCTTCCCAATAATATTCATAAAAGACCTTATCACGCCAGGCAACTTCTTTACGCTGTAGCAGTGGCATGAACGACATACCTTGCATCTGCTCCGGTTTTTGTACACCCGCGAGTTCGAGAATTGTAGGAGCAATGTCGATGTTCTGAATCATCGCATTGATCTTCGTGTCAGCTTCAACAATTTCCGGGCATCGCACCAGCAATGGCACACGCATAGATTCTTCATACATGTGCCGCTTGTCAATGAGGCCATGCTCGCCAAATGAAAAACCATTGTCGCCCATGTAAATGATCATCGTTGATTCGTCCAACCCCGATGCCTTGAGGTAATCGAGTATACGCCCTATATTTTCATCTACACTTAATAATACTTCGAGGTACTGCCGGTAAAAATCTTCAAACGAAATTTGTCCGTGATACATATAGTCTACACCATGCCAGCTATAGCGTTGCTTTCGTACCCACTCAGGTATATCACGCAGATTCGCTTTGATCGATTTCTCCAGCGGCAGTTGTTTTTTGCTTAGCGCGAACGACTTGCTGGTATCCGTCACAGTGAGAAACATGGATGGCGGATATTCGATCTTCTGATCTTTATATATACCCTTGTGGCGTTTGGCCGGCATAAACTCGGCATGCACGGCTTTATTAGAGAGGTATAAGAAAAAGGGTTTATCCGCATCACGCTTCTTCAGCCAGTCGAGCGCATGGTCTGTGAGCAGATCGGTTATATAGGTGCTATCGCTATAGGTAACCTGTTTGCCATTGACATTCAACACGGGATTATAATATACACCCTGACCTTTAAAACTTACCCAATGATCAAATCCTTTTTGCGGAGCATCGTTCTGATTGCCCATGTGCCATTTGCCAAAGAACGCCGTCTGGTAGCCCACCCGTTGTAAGTATTGCGGAAACATAACCAGTCCTTCCGGCATCGGTGCCTGATTATCTACGATGGTATGCGTATGTGCATATTGACCTGTAAGAATAGAAGCACGACTCGGTGAACATAGGGCTGTGCTTACAAATGCGTTTACACAATGCGCTCCCTCACTGGCAAGTTTATCAAGGTTCGGAGTTTTCAGTCCCGGTACTTTGCCGGTGAAGCCCATGAAATCGTAGCGATGATCGTCTGATAAAATAAAAATGACATTGCGGGGTTTTGTGTTGCTGATCGTTTTAATAGCAACAGCTTCTGGTGTTTTCTGTTTTTGGCAACCTGCCAGCAGTGAAAGCAGAATGCAACATTGGATTGAACGTTGTATATAAAATACGATGCGCGTCATAATGAAGGGTGTTAAGCAATATAGTCAATTTATTTGCCACATCCCGATAGCTATCGGGAACAGATTTACACGGAATGCATGCAGGTTGTGGAAGATAAGAAAGTGAGAAGAGTATATTTATACTTCGGTTACACACCCGCACTACGATCAATTCACTGCTATTTGTTTCCCGCAGATTAACGCAGATGAGATTTTATAAACGAACTATAAATTTCACACTTACACTGCCAGCGCTTTTCCAACAGGATAGTTCAGGACAGTTTCTCTCGATAGAATTGAATATTCGCTGAAATATATTTTGCGTATGCATGTTATAGCCGGTATTGTATATCATTTTATTGGAGGTTTTGCTTCGGGCAGTTTTTATATTCCTTATAAAAAAGTAAAAGGATGGGCGTGGGAGAGTTACTGGATTGTAGGTGGATTATTCTCGTGGCTTTTTATACCACTGCTGGCTGCGTGGTTAACAGTGCCTGGGTTTATGGACATCATCAAACGTACAGATGCCTCAACGATCTTCTGGACTTTCTTTATGGGGTTGTTGTGGGGCATTGGCGGACTCACGTTTGGATTGGGCATGCGCTATCTCGGATTATCGCTCGGTATGTCTGTTATACTCGGACTCACTTCTGCATTTGGTTCATTGGTGCCACCGATCTATCGCGATTTGTTTACGCATCAAACACAATATACTTTCTCTGCCATGATCGGCAGCACCGGAGGGCAAGTTGTATTAACAGGTGTAGTAGTGTGCCTGCTCGGAATTTTTATTTGTGGCCGTGCAGGGGTTATGAAAGAAAAAGAGCTGACTGAAGAACAGAAGAAGAAGAGTATACAGGAATTTAATTTATCGAAGGGGTTGATCGTTGCTGTTATCTCCGGAGTGTTAAGTGCCTGTTTCAATTTTGGTATAGAAGCCGGAAAGCCTATGGCCGAAGCAGCCGTTGCCAATGGCAGTAATCCGCTCTTTCAGAACAATGTAATTTTTGTTGTATTACTCTGGGGCGGACTCACCACCAATTTTATCTGGTGCGTTTTGCTGAATGCTCGCAACGGAACATTCCGTGATTATGCCAATCAATCGGTGCCGTTGCTGGGTAACTATATATTTGCTGCTGTTGCAGGCACCACGTGGTTTTTGCAATTTTTCTTTTATGGTATGGGCGAGAGTAAACTGGGTAACGGTGCCAGCTCGTGGATATTGCACATGGCGTTTATCATTCTTGTTTCCAGTATGTGGGGCATTCTGCTGAAAGAGTGGAAAGGTGTGAGCCGCAAAACATTCTCTGCTATTATGCAGGGTATTATCACGATTATTCTCTCCGTGATTATTGTAGGCTATGGAAATTCTTTAGTGATGTAACTTTACAAATGGATTGCGGAGGCATGCGTCAAGAACATGTAAGACCATTGGAATAATTGAATTCTTTCGATCGGAAAATTCTTCCGATATTTCCGGCCACAACCAATGGCATCCATGACGTCTCGAAAGATTTCCTTTCTGTGGCCAAATTTTTATGCTGGTCGTCAGAGAATGCTGGTATGCACTTTCCTTCGGAATTTACCCGTGAACACCCACCTTCGCTTTAGCCTGCTCTTTTTGAGTATGTTGTTGATAACGTGTGTAGCGCATGGACAGCAGCGTATATTCGAAGTAGACGACAGCTATGTTGAGCGGAACTTTATGCCATATGAGTTAGAGTTCTATCTCGATACTACCAACGCACTTACTTTTTACCAGGTATCGTCCAATAGTTTTTCCAATCGCTTTCAGACGCATTCATCGTATCAGAACAAAGACTTCAAGCGAAATGCTTCGTACTGGATACGCATTCCGATACGACATAATGCTGAAACGAGTAAAGTCTGGTTGCTTGAATTTTATGATCAGACGATCGATCATATAGAAGCATACGTGCCGCAAGAGAACGGTTCGTATCGAAATGTACTGATGGGCGATAGCCAGCCATTTCCGCAGCGAACGTTGCGCCACAAGAACTTTGAAATTATACTCGACATAAAATCCGATACGTTGATGTACTATTACTTCAACGTACGCTCCCATGAGTTTGCGGATATACGCATCGCCTTCCGCTCGGTAGATCGCTTTATATATTATGCGCTGAATGAATACTTTTTGTTTGGTACGTTCTATGGCATGATCCTCATCATCAGCCTGTATAACTTCCTGGTATACGTGGCCATCCGCGAGATCAAGAATATATACTATATCATTTATATTTTAAGTGTAGCTGCGTATGCGATGAGTTACGATGGTATAGGCTTTCAATACTTGTGGCCGAAGCACCCGGAATGGAATAATTATGCCGTGGGGATCACGTTGTATTTAGTAATACTCTGGGGTTTGATCTTTACCCGCAGATTTTTGAGTACACGGGCCAACGTTCCTATACTCGACAAGGCTTTGCAGTGGATGATTGGAATACGTTCGGTCTGGTTTGTGATTGAGTTATTCTTTCTGCCTCAGTTACTCACGTATCGTAACGTAGAAATTATACCACTGTCGCTGATCTTTTATACCGGTATAAAAGTATGGAAGCAGGGCTACCGACCTGCACGTTTCTTTGTTATTGCTTACGGTATACTCTTTACCGGGTTCTTTATTCGCACGCTGGTATATTTCAATGCACTGCCCTTTACTACAGCACTGCACTACAGCCTGCATTTCAGTTTTGTATTGGAGATGTTGTTCCTCACGTTTGCGCTTGGCGACAGGATTCGCATTTTAAAAGATATGCGCGATCGTGCCTTGAAGCGCATCATCCACCAGCATGAAGTAAATATGCAGCTCAAGGATAAAGTAAACCGCGAGTTGGAGCAGAAGGTTACCGAACGTATGCTTGAGCTGAATGAGAAAAACCAGCAGTTGGAAGAAACCAATGCCAAGCTTGAGCGGCAGTCGCTGGAGATCAACCAGATTAACTCTATACTCGACCTTGACAACTGGAAACTGAAGAACAGCATCAAGGAAGTGCTCAACGAGCGATTGATGGAGAAGAACATGGACTATAGCCAGTTTAAGACCCTATATCCGGATACGCTTGCCTGCTATCGCTCCCTCGAAAATTTGAAGTGGACCAAAGCATTTCATTGTCGCAAGTGTGGTAATGGAAAGTATTTTGACGGTGCACAGAAATTTGCGCGCAGGTGCACACGCTGCGGCTATAATGAATCCATCACTGCGTATACTATATTTCACAGTATTAAATTCCCGATCGAAAAAGCTTTCTATATAGCGTACCTCACCGTGTTAGGACATAAAGACTATACACTTGAAAGCCTTGCAGAACAGCTGGAACTTCGTGTGAATACGTTGTGGGGTTTTAGACACAAAGTAACCGAGCGTATACACGAACTTGAGAAAAAAGGAAGAAGACCAAACGCTTCGCGCTGGGAAGAAGTTATACTCTTGCCCGAAGGCAGCGGAAAGACTTCTAAGAAACCGCGTTCGGAGAAAAGTGTTACTTCGTTAGGGGAAGGGGAGTGAGCAACCTCATCTGATCTTTCATGTAGTCAATTCTCTTTGTAGTCTGTTATTAACCACGTAAGAAAGACAACTGAGCCAAAGGCGAGGTAATAATTTCTGGCGATGGCGCCATCATATTTTGCCAGCCAGAAGGCAATAGCAATCAGCGTAAAGGATACTATCAATTCTATATACCCATGAATTTTAAATGGTATAATTCTGACAATCCCCACGGGGAAATCAGTGGCTACCGTCAGAAGCAGATGTATCAGGCCGAGTATATATGTAAAGATTGCTGTTGTAGCTGGCAATCCGAATATAGTGGGCGATGCCAATAGAAAGATTACCACAACGTAGTCGAGTATACCGTGAGCTTTTGCTGAGAGTTTCATCAGAAATGTGTTTTGTTGCGATTTTGTAATATATCTGTGCTCTTACGTGCAGATATAGGATATACGAATGTAGGACACTGCGATGTTCGAATTTGTCGTGCATAGGACAAACGAACGCAACCGGACATACAATTCTATTTTCTGATAGCTTCCTGTATATTTACTTCTAACCCAACGGAGAGGTTATGCGCAACCCTACAAGAACCGGACTAATTATACTGATACTATCAATCGCTTTCTGTAATACAGTTTACGGACAAGCGCACAAGAACAGGAGTGAACACAAGAAGGAGTATGTCATTCCTTTTCATCTTACAGACTATAACAACCTTTCTATAGAGGCTGTTGTGAATGGAAAAGATACCGTTCATTTCATGTTTCATACGGCTGCAAATTCTGTTTCACTTATAGAGGAAGCCGTGAAACGAACAACGACACTACACTTTGACAGCACCTATACAACTTCCAGTTGGGGAGGCGATGGTAATACTTCGCGAAGAAGCAGCGGCAATGTATTGCGCATTGGCGATTTGACGTGGCATGACCTGGAGATCTTCGAAAACAAATACTCCGGGCAGCAAACCGATGGTAAGCTTGGTATTGACTTATTTCAGGAGAAAGTTATCGAGATAGATTTCGATCGGAATATTATTATACTCCGGGAGAGCCTTCCTAAGAAGACCAGGCGATATGAAAAATTGAAACTGACGCGCGAGCAGGAATTTATGTTTGTGGAGGCAGAATGTGTGATTGGAGATGCGAGCTTCAAGAATCGTTTTTTAATCCACTCCGGCTATGCAGGAGCCATCCTGTTTGATGATAAATTTAGTGGTGATAACAAGCTCGGTGAGAAGCTAAAGATTGTAGG
>NZ_DATCSD010000390.1:0-19651 GCF_036568665.1 Ohtaekwangia sp.
TATAAAAAATAATATATACATGACCTCATCACACGAAATTGACTATCAGATTAAAGGTGAAAGTATTCAGATCGTAGAAGTAGAGCTCGATCCGAACGAAACCGTTATTGCCGAAGCGGGTGCCATGCTGTTTATGGAAGATGGTATAACCTTCGAAGCCAAGATGGGTGATGGCGCTAATCCAGGACAAGGCTTGTTCGATAAACTTCTTTCGGCTGGTTCGCGCATACTTACCGGTGAATCTCTTTTTATGACGCACTTTACCAATCGCGGGGGCCGTAAGGCAAAAGTAGGATTCTCGGCACCGTATCCGGGCACTGTTATACCGATCGATCTCGCGCATAGCCCGAACAATGAATTGATCGTGCAGAAAGATGGATTTCTTTGTGCAGCACTCGGAACAAAAGTATCCATCACGTTTAATCGCAAGCTTGGCTCTGGTCTTGTTGGTGGCGAAGGATTTATACTTCAAAAATTGCATGGTAATGGTAAAGCCTTTGTGCATGCTGGTGGAACGGTGATTGAACGCACGTTGAACAATGAAACACTGCGTGTAGATACGGGTTGCGTTGTAGCATTCGAATCGCAGATCGATTTTGATGTGCAGACTTCCGGAAGTCTTCGCTCGATGGTGTTTGGTGGTGAAGGTATATTTCTGGCTACGCTGCGAGGCACCGGTAAAGTATATCTGCAATCTATGCCTATTCGCAAACTGGTACAGGCACTTGCTCCATACGGACGCAACAGTGCAAAAGAATCCAGCTCACTGCTCGGAGGTATATTTGAAGATTAATCAAGAGTGGATTGCCAGGAGTAGTGTAGTGCTTCTGAGTATATACTAAAAATCCTTGTGCTGAAAAGCGCAAGGATTTTTTGTTTGGTGCCGGTTGACTACTGGAATGACTGAAAACTATATAATGTCTATTTGGCGATAGCAACTTTCTTTACCACCATGCGTCCATCCAGTTGTGTTGCAAGAAAATATATACCTGCCGAATAGTTTGATGTATTCAATGTGTGACTGAAGGAGTCGTGTATATCGGTAAAGCTTTCGCTATACAAACTTGTCCCCTCTGCAGTAAGCAGCGATAAGCGGAGAGTCTTGGCTTTCAGCCCGTCTACAACAACGGTAAGTTCTCGTTGAGTAGTAGGTATAGGATATACTGTAACAAAACGATCGAGATCTTTTTCAATTCCTGTAATTACCGATATATCTTTTACAGAAGTATCCTGGCATCCGTTGGTGGCAGTTACTGTAAGTGATACATGGAAAGTGTTGCTGGATTCGTAAGCATATACCGGACTTTGTTCTATGCTGTTCGATCCATCACCAAAATTCCAATACCATGATTCTGCATTGGTACTGTTGTCGGTAAATTGAATAGATTCACCTACAACAAAATCTCCGGAGGTAAGGGTGATCGAGAAAGCTGATGTTGGTCGCGGGCGAACCGTTACCACTACTTCATCGGAAGTTGATACACAGTTCAGCGTACCATCATCATATTTTACCATAACACTATAGGTGCCTGCTTCCGCTACTTTAATAGATTGCGTTATCTCACCATTGCTCCAGGCATACTCGCTGGCTTCTTCTACTGAAAGTATAACAGTGTCTTTTTCGCAAAGCTCGGGTGAACGTGAGGTGAGAATGGTTGGCTGTGCCTGCACAATAATGTGAGCAGGTGTACGCACACTCTCGTACGAGTGATCTGCGTTGGAAACATAAAGTGTTGTATCGTTGGTAACATTTGATACCGTGAGTTGTGTTCCCTGCGCTACGGCTTCACCTCCGGTAAAATCGCGATACCAGTTATACTTTGTAGCGCCTGTTGCTTTTAGCTTGGCATTGCTGCCATAACATGCCTGAATAGTATCAACTACCGGCATAGGCGCTGTTAAAGTATAATTATATACCGAGTCAGCATATTTAGCAGAGTTGATGAGAGCATCATAGTTCTCTGCAGCGTGTAGTGCAAAGGCGATCGTTACTTCTTCGTTCGGATTAATGGTATAAGGACCAGCTGATACAATGTGGCTCACATCATTCCCGCCAGTACCTGTGCCCGCAGCCGCGCGCGTGGTAGATATACCGGTATATTTTTCAGTATCGCTAAAGCCGTCATATATACCGAACGATGCACCGCCCGCTATCGATGGATCGTTATCGATAGCATAGTAACTGCCTACTGGCGTAAGCAACTGTATACCGGCATGCGGCAGATCAGACGATTGCTTGGGGAACACATAGCCTAACCGTGTGGAGGCATCCCATTGTGCTGCATCCTGTGCGCCATTCAAACTGATGTCCCAATCAGCAAACATGGCAAAGTGAAAATTGGTGAGTGCAGTAGCTTGTGTGTTTTTTACTTTATACTCTACAATGATAAAACGATCGTATGGAGCATCGGGCCACACCAGTGTATGATACGATACACTCACCTTTTGCTCGGATGCGGTGGTGGAGTTAGAGAACGTGCCAAATATCTCGGAGAATGAGCGTTCACCCGGTACAATCTCCTGCATGCGACTGACGGTAACAAAATCCTGATCGAAACCATTGTTGTTGTTACGAACTGTATTCAATATAGATGACGAAGAGTTACCCATGATCAACCCCATCTCATATAACAGCGATTGCCCATCGAATACAAATCCGCTGCCTCCTGCTGAGTTCTCGGTATCTTCATAGCCCCATCTTCCCGAAGAGGAAATGGTTGTGGTGATTTTGTTATCATCTATATCTCTATAGGAAGGATTCGGCACAAACGTGAAGGTTTGTGTGTCGTGATAGGAGCCATCGCTATACGTAATGAGCAAATCGGCTTTGGTATTTTCTGGTACGCTGGCACTTAAGGTTAATTCAAAAGGAGTGAGTGTATTTACCATGGTTTCGCCAGAAGGTATAGAACCGGGTGTAATACTGCTTTTGGTAATAGAAATATAGGGCGATGTTGTAGATATACTGATCTCAAGACCAGAAGAGGTTGCATGTAGAAAATTTTTGAACTCGAATATGAGCGAGCCTTTTTCTCCCGGAGCTGCCTGCTGGCCCTTATCATTTAATAATTTATAGCTGAGCGCACGAATCGATGGCGACTCCAATGTAAGTGCCTGCACTATATCTAACCTGCCTTTGCCAAGTTTGTTCAGGTATGATGCGTTGTTATCGTAAAAACTCGCATCGGCTGATACACGCATCTGCTCGGCAAGCTCTTCGGCACTATATTCCGGATGATAGGCCCATACCAGCGCGGCAGCTCCTGCTGTTATTGGCGAAGAGAACGATGTGCCGGCTGTTGAATAGTAATTATTGTCAAACGCAGTGGTATATATATTTACTCCCGGAGCGCTTAGGTCAACGGCACTGTTATAGTTGGTAAATGTTGCGCGAACATCATTTTGATCAGATGCGGCAACGGAAAGAACATGATCGTATGATGCCGGGTACAGCATTGTCGCTGCATTATCGTTGCCTGCAGCAGCCACCACCAGGCAACCAAGGTCTTGGGTAACATACGTTATTATATCCTGGTATACCTGGCTTCGTACGGTCGATCCCCATGAACAGTTAATGATGCGTGCACCATTGTGCGCTGCGTATAACACACCGAGATACAGGTTAGAGCTATAGCTTCTGGAAGAAGTCTTTTGATTGTCGGCATAGTGCTTGGTATAGAGTAATTTGGTTTTAAAACCGATGCCTGCTATACCTGTTCCGTTATTGGTAGCAGCGCTGGCGCAGCCACCCACCTGCGTTCCATGAGTAAAGCCCGGGCCATCTTTATATATAGCGGGATCATTGTCGCCAACATAATTTGGATTCAGGGCATTCAATGTGTCCGCTCCGGAGAAATCCCAGCCGTTAATATCATCTATATATCCGTTGTTATCATCGTCTACACCAGCCGTACCGTTGAGTTCGGCTGTGTTTTTATATAACTGACTTGCCAGATCAGGATGATCTATATCTACTCCGGAATCTACAATGGCTATAACCATATCTTCACTTCCTTCCGTAATGTCCCACGCTTCTATAGCTCTGATGCGCGAGAGATAATATTGTACTGAAGCGGAAGGATCATTCGGTGTAAACTGCATGCGTTCGGTATATACCGGTTCGGCAAGTTCTACGTAACCACTGGCATAAAGTGTATTGATATACTCTTCTACCGGAATTGAAGGATCAAAGCTGAGTTCGAAATACTGTGTAATGTCGATAGCAGGTTTATACGCTTGTACGCGTGCCGATGATCGTTTTATAGTTCCTGCAGGGGCAAGTGATACAACACCATTAGCGCCCAGCGGCATAGCAGCGCGGCCGTTGGCTTTGCTGCCTTCCTGGAACAGACTCTTGTATTGCGGCTTGATCTTCACCAAAACTTTCCCTGCATGATAATCGGCAGAGGTGACAGTGCGTGGAAAAGAAAATTTTACCGCCTGATTTTTTTGCTGCGCCCGAACAGCGGTTAAACATACAAGGGAGAAAAGATATACCAGGATGATCCGCATAGACAAGAGTTTTGTGAAGATAAAAATAGTGAATATTAAGTCCTGGTTAGGGGCCTATATGTAACCAGTTAGTGAAGGATTTTTACAGTTAAAATTTGAAAATGGACAAAGAACTGAGAAGCGCATTAAATCATACCGCGCGCTTTCAATTCAAGGTATTTATTAATGGTATTTATGGTTAAATTCTCCGGAGCTGTAAGCAGTGCTTGTATACCATGTTTGGCAAGTTCTTTTACGATCAGCTTTTTATCGTAACTGAATTTTTCCGCAACGGCTTTATAGTACACTTCATGTAATGTGTGGGCCGGATTGTGCAACATGCTTCGCATCTCGGTGTTCTCAAAAAAGATCACTACCAGCAAATGTTGATTGGCGAGACTTTTCAGAAAAGGCAATTGACGATGTAATCCATGTATCGATTCAAAGTTCGTAAACAACAACAGCAAGCTTCGCTGATTTACTTTTCTGAGAATGAAATTATGCAGTGACGAAAAATCGGATTCACGATATGCTGTTTTCTGATTATAGAGTACTTCCAGAATATGCGAGAGCTGGTTGTTTCTTCGATTAGCCGGAACCATGGTGCCGATCTTATCCTGAAAAGTAATGAGCCCCGCCTTGTCTGATTTCTCGATGGCTATATTTGATATGACCAGCGATGCATTGATAGCGTAATCCAGCAAACTCATTCCCTGGAAGGGCATCTGCATAACGCGACCTTTATCAATCAAACTATATACTTGTTGGGAGCGTTCATCCTGAAAATGATTTACCATCAGGTTGGTTCTGCGCGCAGTAGCCTTCCAGTTGATGGTGCGGATGTCATCGCCACTTACATACTCTTTGATGAGTTCAAACTCCTGGTTATGACCAATGCGTCTGATCTTTTTAATGCCGATGTCGGTAAGTCTGTTCGAGATAGCCATCAACTCATACTTGCGCATTTGTATATACGATGGATATACCGGCACTAATGCATCGGCCGAGTATCGGAATCTCCGCGAGAGAAATCCTATTGGGGTAGAAACAAATATATTTACTGCACCGAATGAATATTCGCCACGTTTAACCGGCCGCAGAAAGTAGCGGATTATTTTCATTTCACCCGAAGGTATAGCTAATGCAAAGTTTAGATCGCGTCTCTGAAACTGATGTGGAATTTCATCGATCACATTCAGCGATGCTTTGAAGGCGTAAAAGTTTTCTACCTGTATGCGAATTTCATTCTCGTCACCATTCGAAAGTTTCTCCGGAGTGATGCGCGTGCCCGATACACCTCTTCGTGTTCGGAACAGGAGTATAACATCGCTGAGTATAATGGCGAGCAATACCAGGAAGAGTACTTTCGGAACAATAACCGGTATATCCAGTATAAAGCTGGCTATAAAAGTGATCACTACGATGCCAATGGCAACGAATAACCGGTTATTTAAATATAGGGCACGAATCAGTTTCACCTAGCGCGGAACTTCTACTTTGTCAATGATCTGTTGAACTACTTCATCGGCAGTAACGCCTTCCATCTCTTTATCCGGTGTAAGCACAATGCGATGGCGCAATACCGGGAGTGCTACATACTTTACATCTTCCGGTGTTACGAAGTCGCGGCCACTTACGGCAGCAAATGCTTTGGCGCTGTTTAGTATAGCGACCGATGCTCGAGGGGAAGCTCCGAGGAAAAGTGCCGGATTGTTTCGTGTTTCGTGAATGATCTGCGCTATATAGCGGATCAGGTTTGCCTCAACGTGTACCTGTTGCACAGCAAGTCTATAATTTCTGATCTGCTCGGCCGAGAGCACTGCGGTTACTTCGCCTACTGCCTGGTGGCCCTTGCGTTGATGATGGCCAGCGATGATCTCGATCTCTTGTTCGAGTGCCGGATATACTACACTTATCTTGAAGAGAAAACGATCGAGCTGCGCTTCCGGCAATCTATAGGTACCTTCATGCTCAATCGGGTTTTGTGTAGCCACTACCATATAGGGATGCTCGAAGGGATACGTAGTGCCATCGATCGTTACCTGACGTTCTTCCATTACTTCAAAAAGAGCGGCCTGCGTTTTGGCAGGAGCGCGGTTGATTTCATCGATCAACACGATGTTGGAAAATATAGGGCCGGCTTTAAATTCAAACTCCGACTTCTTCATGTTGAAGATCGATGTACCTAAAACATCCGAAGGCATCAGATCGGGTGTAAATTGAATCCGTGAGAAATTTACCGAGATAACTTTTGAAAGAAGTTTAGCAGTAAGTGTTTTGGCAACGCCCGGCACACCTTCTATCAAAACATGTCCGTCAGCCAATATAGCGGTGATCAGGAGGTTTACCATCTGCTCCTGGCCTACAATTACCTTGGCAATCTCGGAGCGTATCTGTTGTACACTTTGATTCAGTGCGCTGAGGTCTACGCGGTTTTCAAAAATTTTTTCTTCCATAGTGCTCTTCGTTTGTGTTGCGCCAACGGCTGGGCCATGCGCGTATTTCTTTTATGCGTTACAGGTGTGAATTGAATTTTTCTATTTTTTCATTCAGGTCAATCAATCGGTCAACCGCTATATCTCGCTGCGATTGTATCAGGCGTATCAGCATGATCATGGCACGTACATCCTCTTCCGGTTTACCGGATTTTCGGGAAAGCGCTACTATAAAGTTATCATCGAGCTTGTTGGTGCTGAGCCAGTATTTGGTTCTGATCTGATCGAACAGGTAACTGATTTTTTTCTCGGCAAGATCTTTATGTTCGCCTTGTTGATAGTATAGATTACCAATGGTGCGCACAAATTCCAATGTAGTGTTGCCAAGTGGTTTAATTACCGGTATAATGCGTTGCTTGCGCTTAGCTTCAAAGATAATGAAGACTAGCAGCGAAAGTATCGTTATAAAATATGCCCATCGCAGTGCTTCGTTGCTGAGTATAAAACGAAGTGGCGTTTGAGCTTCCATTCTGCCGAGGTGGTAATACTCTGTCCACACCACATCATCTACCGGCAGGTATGATAATGTAGTGGCAGCAAAGCGACTATTATTTTCGGGCAGCAGGTATGCATTGGTAAATGCCATGGGCGTGCAGTTCACGATAACTTTTCCTTTACCCCAAGGTATAATCAAAGTTACCGGAAGATGTATATCATTTTCAGCTACTGTTTTTGCATGCAGTGAGTCTGACCTGAGTATAAAACGCTCGTGAATATTTTTTCGTGGATACCGGTATATATCAGCGTTCTGTAATTTGGTATTGGTAAACAGCAGCCGCGAGGAGTCTTCTTTATCCGTAAGGAAATGACGATGCTCGTCTTCAAAATAATAATCCTGCGATGAGATCTTCAGCGTATCGGCAAATTTTCCGTAGAAGTTGTGTGCCGAGATAAAGGCACTGCCACCATTACTGACGTTTTTTAACAATGCAAGAACATCATCATCTGGTGGACTGAAATCTGTTGATATGCTTATAAAGTTTACCGGCTTTGTGATCGTATCGTACAACTCATAGATGGTATAGTTGCTTTGCATGATTTGCTTCTCCGGAAACAGATCGTGTATCAGCTCATTCAATGCATAACCACCGAAAGGAATTTTATGACTGCGATGGAACGTAATACGCCAATCGAGCTGACGCGGAGCCATCAGCGAAAAGACGAGGTAAACCAATATCGCAGCAGCAATGTATACTATATATTTCCAGTCCTTCTTCAACGGATATTGGTTTTCCAGTTGTTAAAAATAGCAGTCACACGCCCATACAGCTCGTCCGTTATAACAAAGTTACCATACCACGCATACTCAAAGTAAAAATTCAATTCGTTGAAACCAGTCTTCAGTTCTTTTGCTGTGAGCTCGTTCAGGTAATCGTGATTGGTTTTTCCGGGTTCCCAGGTTATGTGATGATGATCGGCCAGCAGTTTAAGTCCTTGCAGAAACAGCAAGCGTATAGCCAGCCTGTATTCATTTCGTGCGAGTGCTTCCTGTATCAATTTATCGAAGTCCATCTCATGAATGTTCTCTTCAATCACCTCGTGCGCCAATGCAGTTTTATCAGCCTTGCCATAAAACACTTTCAATGCATCGATCTTTAGCAGGCGAAGTATAACATAGATCAGCACCGCTACGGCAATTATACCTACAATTATATTTCCCCAGTTGGTAGAGTTGCCCAGGTAAAACAACCAGCTTAAGGCAGATATCAGCCACATCTTAATGCGATCCCATATACTCACAATAGCCGGACTATCTTTGCCATATTGCATATCCGGATCTTCGCGCATTTCGTTCAGCTTGTTTTCATCTACCGCGCGTACATCCACTACCGAGCTGTCGGCCGGCAGGGTAACTTCCGGAAGGGCTTCCTCTTCGTTCTCTTCTGACAAAAGAGTATCAAGCATAGGGCTTACAGGCTGCGGCTCTTGCGAGAACGCAACACTGGTATAGCAAAGAAATATACCGACCAGCAGAAGCCTAGTAATGCTCATCGTTTTGTGGTTGAGCTGTGCTTTCTCCGAAGCTTTCGATATTACTAAGCAATCCTCGTGATTCTTTCAACTCAACCAGGTTGTAATATTGAAACGCCAGGGCTATCATTGGTAATGAGTATAGTAATGTATTACACACAAAATATAGTATCAGAAATATAGAGTTAACGGTGGTCATGATGCTACTGGGTTCTTCAAAGGCATCACCACTCGTACGATGCATCAGCGAAATAATAAAGCTGATATACCACGGAAGAAAAAAGACCATGGAAACAGTAGACTGGATAAGCACATTGATAATGCCTATACCAAAGGTGCTCCACATTTTATTTTTGATCAGATAAAACAGCCGCGTGAGTGCATCGAAGAAACCTATATTTTCAGCTTCGCGAATGATAAAGATGAGCGACATATTTATACTGAACATAAATACAAACAGGTAGAACGCCAGCACACCAATAATTGCCAGGAATGGACTTATTACACCGGCCAGACCCATAACTATACCGAGAGGTATAGCCAGTATAACAAAGAAGGCCATCATAAGTATAACATATAGTGTAAGCGTACCGAAGTGCATCCAGAACGTTTGGCGTACGCGTGCCCACACTTCGCTTACTTCTATAGCGGTTGTTTTCTTTTCGCTATAGATGCGCATATAGGCATACGTAGTAGCGATAGTGATTACGCCACCAATCCATGCAAAGAGAATGATGCCGAGTATCTGCAGCCAGAATGTAGAAGAAGAAAAGTAATCCTGCATCTGTTGTGCGCTGCTGTTGCCGAACTGGCTTTGAGAAGCCGCTACGCTCAACCCCATAAAGCGGTTAAATATATCGCCTATAAATATACTGCTGAGAATTACCGGTGGACCGGCAATAAACAGCATGCTCTTGGCAAACGACTTGAAGTTCTGCCGGATAAAGTCAAAGGTAGCGCTCATCTTCTGACTGAAGTTGCGCGCTTGCTGAAATTCAATCACGTTGTGTAAATTTTCCATATTTCACTAGCCGATGCGGGTATACTATAAAGTAATAGATCATGAGAAAGGCAGATATAGCGATGATCGCGGTCTTCACGCTCCAGTGCATAAAACCATAGCGCGTTATAAACGATTCGATAAATCCTGCCAGTATAAAGAACGGAACCAGGCCCAATACCATTTTAAGTCCCTTGAGAGCTCCGCGTTTGAATGACTCCAATCGTGAATATGTACCGGGAAATAATATGCTGTTGCCCATCACGAAACCGGCAGCCCCTGCTATAACAATAGACGAGAGTTCAATAGTGCCGTGCAGCATAATTACCGGTGCACCCTGTGCCAGCTGACCTTCGGTATAAAAGAACGTGAGGAATGCACCCACCATTAATCCATTGTAAAAAAGAAAACCTCCGGTTAACAGCGAGGATATAGCGCCAAAAACAAAGGTGTTGAACGACACCATAATGTTGTTGAATGTAATGCGAAAGAACATGCTCACTTCATTGTCGCCTTCATATATAGCGGTGGGATTTCCCTTTCGTATATTTTCCAGCGTCATGTTTACATAGCCATCACCGAGTATAAGGCGCACAAATGTATCATCGTATAGCGTAGACACAACGCCCATCAGTCCGGCCACTATAAAGATGGTGAACGCGTATAGCAGATGCCTGCGCGATTCGTACATGATCTGCGGTACTTCCAACGTCCAGAAAGTAACAAACCGGTTTTTGTCTTCGCGTTTGTTCTTGTAGATCTCCAGGTGAATTTTGGAAGCAAGGTTGTTGAGGTATTGCGTTACACGGCTATCCGGGTATTGCGTGCGCGCAAAGGAAAGATCGTCTGTGATCTGGATAAAGATCTCAGCAAGCTTATCGGGCTTTATCTTTTGAGGAACAGTTAGCGTTTGTTCAAACTCCTGCCACCGTGCCTGATTCCTTTTTACAAATGCAGCTTCTCTCACAAAATCTTCGTTGATACCGGAGTGATACCTTTTACCTCCGGTATAACCCGGAGGCAAAATGCATAATATTTTTCAATGACCTGCAACAGCAATTACCTGATTCCATACACGGAATACATTTCCGCTGCAGATTTTTTCTATATCCGCAGGCGAGTAACCGCGTTTCAGTAAAACATAGATCAGGTTCGGGTACTGCGATACATCTTTCAACCCTGCAGGTAAACTATCGCCTACCCCATCATAATCGGAGCCTATACCTACGTGGTCTATACCCACCAGCTTTACCACATGGTCTATATGATCGGCTACGCGTTCTACATCCGAAAAGAGTTCTTTATGATCGCGAGCAAACTGATCGATGATGGGCTGTGCATCAGCATCGGCAGAAGTTAATTTTTTCTCCTGCAGTATTTTCTCCAGCGAATCGCGTAACGCATCGTTTCGTCTGGCAACCGAATCGAGGAAAGAAGCTCCGAAGTTGATCTGTATAACACCACCATTCTTCGCCAGTGCCTTGATCATGTCGTCATTCATATTGCGCTGAAAGCCGGGTGTATAATATCGGCACGAAGAGTGTGAAGCAATGCAGGGAGCTTTGGCAAGTTTCATTACATCATAAAATGTACTGTCAGACACGTGCGATATATCTACCATGATGCCTACACGATTCATTTCGGCAACTACTTTTTCTCCGAAAGGACTTAAACCATTAGAGGTGTTGAGTGTATCGTAAGACGAATCGCATATCTGGTTGTCTTTGCCATGGGTTAAGGTAATATAGCGGATGCCGCGATCGTAGAAATACTTTACGTTGGCCAGATCATTTCCTATAGGGGCGCCATTTTCCATTCCCATCGGCAGCGATATTTTACCCGCTTTTGTATTGGCAATGATCTCATCGGGAGAACCTGCCAGCGCAAATTTATCGGGAATAGAATCGGCGATGAAGCGGATCATGTTAATGAGCGAATCGGCAAGCGCTTTACCCATGTCTGCCTGCTGTTGGTATCGTGAAGGAATATAGATCGACATGAAAGGTGCATCGAGCCCGCCTTTTTTAGCGCGCACAAAATCGAAGTCGCCTTCTTTGGTTTCTACCGGTATACCCAAATACTCGCGGTCGAGCCGGAAGTTCTTTACTTTTAACCGGTAAGGCAGATCAACGTGACCATCGGTAATGATGTATGCCTGCGCAAGCGAGTCCGCTATTTTGTGCAGTTGTTCATCCGGTAGTGAAGCGTAGTCCTTCTTTTTTTCGGAAGTACTGCAGGCGGAAGCGATTGCTAAAACAATTAACACAGTAAAGGTACAGGCACGCATAGGCAAAGTTGATTTGTAATATCTTTAGGACGGAAAAGTTATCGAATTTTCATGCTGATGCAAACTGTAAGTGTACGTACCACGCAAAATGTTTTTATACAATATCCGGTGGCGAGCCTGGGCGATCGTATTGTAGCCGCACTCATTGATCTCGTAATCGTTGTAGCCTATTTGTTTCTGGCCGGTTATATTATGGCAGAGCTAAATATAGACTCTATAGGTCTGGTTATTTCCGTGCTGGCTATTCCGTATACCCTGTATCATTTACTGTTCGAAATTTTTATGGGCGGACAAAGTCCTGGCAAGCGACAGATGAAAATCAAAGTTGTACGCATTGACGGGACACCGGCTACGGTTGGTAATTTTCTTATGCGCTGGCTGCTGCGTATTATCGAAGTGCAGGCTATGTCGGGCATGGTAGCCATTATTACTATAGCGTTAAATAACAAAGGTCAGCGACTGGGAGATATAGCTGCGGGCACAACGGTGGTAAAGCTAGTGCCTCAACAGGCTGTAACTGCAAGCGAAGTATTTACGCTAACGGAAGATGATTACGTACCACTGTTTCCGGAAGTGGCGCGGTTGTCCGATCGCGATGTTGAACTCATTCAGCAGGCGCTGGAAGTATATAGGAAGTACGATAACATTCAGCCGGTAATGCGCATCACCGAGAAGATCAAGAGTATGCTGTCGATTGAGACGGACATGACGTTCGAAAATTTTCTTACTACCATTCTGAAAGATTATAGTAAAGTAACATCCGGCAAGTGAGCGAGCACCAAAATCTTCCGGGCTATACCAAAGCACAACTGGCTTTACGCAACGGTCAGGATAAACCTGAAGTATGGGTGGCATACCTGGGGCTGATCTATGATGTAACGCGTTCGCGACTATGGCGCGAGGGTAAACATTACGAGCATTGGGCTGGTCAGGATCTGACCGATGAGTTGAAAGATGCACCACATACGGAAAAGGTTTTTGATAGATTTACAGTAATCGGAAGGCTGACGAATTAAAAGAATTGAAAATTTATCACGACACACGGACACATCTGTAAAGTTTGTTTTAAGTTGTTGTTTACTATTTTAGTTTTGCCGCCATTGAAATTGTAAACCGTTTTTAAACAAGTTAAATTCGCGAATAACCAGCGGCACATACGATGATTCTTATAGCAGACAGCGGAGGCTCCAAAACAGATTGGAGATTCATTCAGAAAGATGGAACAATTGGCCAGGCCAGTGCTCCGGGATTCAATCCATACTATCAGCCTATCGATGACCTGAAGAAGAATGTCCAGGAGATATTGTTACCGAAAATTCACGATCAGGTAAATAAGATTTTCTTCTATGGTGCCGGTGTTTCTTCTGTTAAGAATCAGTTAACAATCAAGAGTGCATTCCTTGAATTTTTTCCTGAAGCACAGATCGAGATTGGTTGGGATTTACTGGCGGCTGCCCGCGCACTCTGCGGTCATGAACCAGGTATAGCCTGCATTATGGGTACAGGTTCTAACTCCTGCCTCTACGATGGAAAGAAAATTACCGATAACGTAGCAAATCTCGGATGGATATTAGCCGATGAGGGATCGGGCGCTAATATTGGTAAAAAATTTCTGGTTGACTATCTGCGCAAAAAGATGCCGGATAGTGTAGCAAAACAATTTCAGGAGAGATTCCCGCTTACACGTGAAGAGTTTTT
Source organism: Ohtaekwangia sp. (assembly GCF_036568665.1). Lineage (GTDB taxonomy): Bacteria > Bacteroidota > Bacteroidia > Cytophagales > Cyclobacteriaceae > Ohtaekwangia. Next base: position 13,943 of record NZ_DATCSD010000390.1, read on the forward strand.
GGAGAAGGTATATCAGCAGGAACGTCCGAGTGCATTTCTCGCGAGCTTTACCCGCTTTATTTTTCAACACCTCAAAGATCCGTATTGCTATAACCTTATCTATAGCAGCTTCGCAGAGTTCTACGAAAACAATGTGATGAAGTATGAGAACTATCAGAACCTGAAAGTACATTTCACCGGGTCTATAGCATTCTACTTCAGCGATGTGTTGCGTCAGGTGGCTAACGATAAAGGCATTACGGTAAAGAATATTCTCGAAGGACCTATAGCAGGGCTTACACTCTATCATCAGAACGATTCAAACTAGGTGACTACAACGGAATCATCTTCACACTACGATCATCTCGAATCGATGAGCGTGCGCGAATTGTTGACCAACATCAATAAGGAAGACAAGACTGTTCCGCTCGCCATCGAAAAAGTTATACCGAATATTGAAGCACTGGTAAACATCATTGTCGAGAAGATGCGTGGTGGTGGAAGATTGTTTTATATAGGCGCCGGCACCAGCGGCCGGTTAGGTGTAGTAGATGCTTCGGAGATTCCGCCTACTTATGGTATGCCCCATGGAAAAGTGATCGGACTTATTGCTGGCGGAGATACCGCTATACGCAAGGCGGTAGAGAATGCAGAAGATGATGCCGCACAGGCATGGAAAGATCTGGAAGAACATCTCATCAATCAGCAGGATGTATTGATCGGTATTGCAGCCTCTGGAAGAACGCCCTATGTTATAGGTGGATTGAAAGATGCGCGAGCCAACGGTGTCGCTACCGGCTGTATAGTATGTAATTCCGGTTCGGCCGTTGCTGCTGAAGCCGATTACCCGGTTGAAGTAGTGGTCGGTCCCGAGTTTGTTACCGGCAGCACGCGCATGAAGGCTGGTACTGCACAGAAGCTTGTACTGAACATGATATCTACTTCCGTAATGATTAAGCTTGGTCATGTTAAAGGAAATAAAATGGTAGATATGCAGCTCACCAATAAGAAACTGGTAGATCGTGGCACGCGCATGATTATGGATGAGTTGCATATATCCGCTGCCGAAGCAGAACAATTGCTGAAGACTCACGGCTCTGTTCGAAATGCCGTAGACGCATTCCGGAAATAATATAAGATCAATCTGCGCTGGACCGATTTTTTACTGTAGCCTATATATAGCATATTTCAGGTGCACAATATAGAACCATACTATAACTGGCAAAAGTATTACGACTCATCAGCCGATGATCGCTCGCCTTTCTATGGCAAGGAATATAATCACGATATATACTCTGAAACCATCTACGGATACTATATAGATCCCGCCTGGGATTCCATCGGTTCGGAAACACTATATATCAAAATACTCTATGCCGACTATGATGCTGGCTATGTGGTAATAGAATTCATTGGCGAATGGAACGACACATTGAATAACGACATTATGACGTTAAAGCGAAATGTGTTGGAACTCCTGATGGAAGAGGGCATCAATAAATTTATACTGATAGGCGAGAACATCATGAACTTTCATGGTTCAGACGATAGCTACTATGAAGAATGGTTTGAGGAGATTGAAGATGGCTGGATTGCCGCAGTAAATTTTCCCGACTTTGTGCAGCGTGAGTTTAGCAGGTATCGCCTCGATCAGTATATGAACATGGGTGGTACATTACAGATCGACAACTGGAGAACAATGAAGCCTTCTACATTCTATGAATTGGTAAGCGGCTTTATTCAGAGAAGACTGAACTGAACATCACTTACCTGTGCATCGGCTGGCACCAGGTAATCGCGTTTGGATTGTAGCTCGCGGCAAAGTACCCGTGTTCTGCGAAGCTTTCCTTTCTTGAAGTACCGACCTTGAAGTTTAAAGATGCTGCCCTCCGGTATATCTGATAGTATAGCAAACTGATGAGCGTTCTTATCAAACTTCCGGAAAGCCTGTGTTAAGGCGGTATCAGCAAATGAACTGGCTTTGGGGTTGATCATGTGCCTGCGCAGCTCATGTAAGATTTCTTCCGGAAAAACATTTTCCCAAAGTAAAGGAACTAATAATTCAGTGAATGTGGTCTTCCATTCTTCACCATGCGGGTCAACACGGGAACCAAATTGCAGATATACCTTTAAGTGTGCCACCTCATGTATATAGGTGGTAAGGAAGAGATAAGGATTGAGATCGTGATTAAGTGTAATCTGCGGATGACTCTTGGTTCTGCGGCTGGTGAAGTCGCCAACTTTAGTCTGGCGGCTCCTGGTAAGTTTAAGTGTAAAGGGGCTCGACTTCCACAGATCAAAGCAATATGCAACGGCATCAGCCGGTATATGCAATCGTAATATTTCTAATACTTTGTCGGCCTTCATAGAAAATAAAAAAGGCTTTAGTCATCTAAAGCCTTCCAGAAATCAATCCTTTAGGGATTGACTAGTGAGCTGTTGAATCAGTCTTTACTGCAGTTGTGTCAGTAGAAGCAGCAGAATCAACAACAGCAGGAGCTGGAGTTTCAACAGCAGCAGAATCTACAGCTTCAGCAGCAGGTTCAGCTTTCTTGCCACAAGCAGCGAAAGCGATAGCAAAGCCACAAACAGCTACTAATGCGATCAGTTTTTTCATAGTTTACAGGTTTTAAAAAATTTACCGCAAATATAGTACGATTATATCACACGGAATCAAGCGGGTAATAAAAATTATTCTTTAAAAGTCTATTTTTTGCGGAATATCAACCTTACGGGTACACCTTGAAAGTCAAAATGCTCACGGATCTTATTCTCGAGGAAGCGTTGATATGACTCCTGAATATACTGTGGTAAATTACAGAAGAATGCAAACGATGGAAACCTGGCATTTACCTGTGTGATATACTTTATCTGTATCAACTTGCCTTTCATAGAAGGCGGAGGATAACGCTCGATCTCTCTCAATAGCGTGTCGTTCAACTTGGAAGTAGGTATCTTCTTGGTTTTGTTATCGAATACCTCTACCGCTTTCTCCATTACCTGGAATATACGTTGCTTGTTAAGTACCGAAACAAAAATGATCGGTATATAATCGATCGGAGCAAGCTTCTCGAGTATATCTTTCTTGAACTTATCGGCCGTCTTGGAATCTTTTTCAACAAGATCCCACTTGTTTACCATAATCACCATACCCTTGCCCTGCCGTTGTGCGAGACTGATGAGGTTCACATCCTGCGATTCCATACCACGCTCGGCATCGATCACTATTATACATACATCGCTCTCTTCGAGTGCACGCAGCGAACGAAGCACTGAGTAAAATTCAATATCGTCTTTTACTTTACCTTTCTTTCTAACACCGGCAGTATCGATGAGTATAAAATTCTTGCCATACATTTTATAGTATGAATGAATAGCATCGCGTGTTGTGCCGGCTTCATCCGTTACTATACTTCTGTCAGTTCCTAACAATGCATTTAGCAATGACGACTTCCCTACATTCGGTCTTCCTAATATAGCGATGCGAGGTATACCGGCATCTGGGTCTTCAACGCCTTCGCTAGGGAATGTTTTGATCAGTTCGTCCAGTAGCTCCCCCGTACCCCCACCATTCTCGGCAGAGATCGGAAAAATCTCACCGTCCATACCAAGCTCATAAAATTCTGTTGCCAGTATAGCTTTATCGGGAGTGTCAGCTTTATTGGCGGCTATAAATATAGGCTTCTTGGATGTGCGCAGAACATTGGCAAACTCTTTATCAAAGCCAGTTAATCCATCGCGACAGTCAACCATAAAAATTACAGCCGATGCTTCATCGATCGCCAGCTTTACCTGCTTGCGTATTTCCGATTCGAACTTGTCTTCCGAACCGGTGGCATACCCCCCGGTATCAATCACCGTGAAATATTTGCCACACCATTCCGCATAGCCATAGTGACGATCGCGGGTAACGCCCGGTTCATTGTCCATGATAGCCTGACGCTTTTCTATGAGGCGATTAAAGAATGTAGATTTACCAACGTTGGGCCTGCCTACTATTGCTACAATGTTTGCCATTTCAAATGTTCAATTGACGATTTTTCTGTTTTACGATCTCATTGATCGCTACTATATATAAGTATATAATTATTCGAGATACCCGAATTGTCTCAACTTGAATTTTTCTTTTCTCCAGTTATCAGCCACCTTCACGTGCGTCTCCAGAAATATTTTTTTACCGAAGAAAGATTCCATATCCCTTCTCGCTTCCATACCCACTTTTTTTAAAGAGCTTCCGCCTTTTCCAATCACAATACCTTTTTGTGAATCACGCTCTACATAGATCACGGCACTGATGCGAATGATATCGGCTTCTTCTTTAAATGCCTGTATCGATACTTCTGCGCTATAAGGAATCTCCTGTTCGTAGTTCAAAAAAATTTTTTCGCGAATAATTTCAGAAGCAAAGAAGCGCTCGGTGCGATCGGTAAATTCATCCTGCGGAAAATAAGGAGGATGATTCGGCATAAGCGAGAGAAGTTTAGGAAGCAGGTCTCCCACATGTGCTCCGGTTTTAGCCGAGACCGTTACTATTTCGCGAATAGTAGGGAGCGATTGTTTCCAATAGGTAATTTTATCTTCTACCTGCGTGCCTTTACCAAGATCGATCTTATTGATGACAAGCAGAATAGGTGTTTGTATTTTTTGAAATCGCTCAAATAACTCTGGCTCGTATGCATCTTCGAGTGCTACTACTAATAAAATAGCATCGGCATCTTCCATTGAAACCTTTACATAGCTCATCATGGCTTCATGTAAAGAATATTTTGGTTCGAGAATACCAGGAGTATCCGAATAAACTATCTGGAAATCGTCACCATTCAAAATTCCCATGATGCGATGACGCGTAGTTTGCGCTTTCGCAGAGATAATGGAGAGATTTTCTCCCATTAATTTATTCATGAGAGATGATTTGCCCACGTTGGGTTTACCAACGATGCTCACAAACCCAGCTTTAAAAGATGATGATTCCATAAATGATTTTACAAAGGTAACTTGTTTTTTAAATGTGAGCGGTCTACTTTTGCAAACGATTTGAGGAAAGGCAACAAAAATCAAGTCGAAACCATACCGCGGGGTGGAGCAGTTGGTAGCTCGTTGGGCTCATAACCCAAAGGTCACAAGTTCGAGTCTTGTCCCCGCTACTAAAGAAAAGCGATCGAGAGATCGCTTTTTTGTTTTTAGTCATTCTTCAGTTAAAGCTAGCGATCCCGTTGTATGTCATTTTGTGTTTACGTTCTTCATGCGGTAGAGCATGATAAAATTTATATTGGATTTACTTCTGATTTAGATGCTCGTTTGCTTTCTCATAATGTTCTGTCAAAGAAAGGATGGACGATCAAATTTCGTCCGTGGATGCTCGTGTATACCGAATCTTTCTCTACAAAAGTCGAAGCTATAAAGCGTGAAAAGGAATTGAAGTCGTACAGAGGAAGGCTTTTTATTCGTAAAGAAATTTTAAACCAATAGCTCGTTGTGCTCATATCCGCCAGAAGGCGGACACAAGTTCGAGTCTTGTCCCTGCTACTAAAGAAAAGCGATCGAGAGATCGCTTTTCTGTTTTTAGTCATTATTCAGTTAAAGCTAGCGATCCCGTTGTATGTCATTTTGTGTTTACGTTCTTCATGCGGTAGAGCATGATAAAATTTATATTGGATTTACTTCTGATTTAGATTCTCGCATACCTTCTCATAATGTTCTGCTCGTGGTGACTTTTCCTGAAAAGTCCTC
>NZ_DATCSD010000391.1:0-18531 GCF_036568665.1 Ohtaekwangia sp.
AAAAGGCTTCCATCATGCAGCCAATGCTTTCTCACAGTTTGCCGCTATCCAGCTAAGTTATAGCATTGTGCACGAAGAATTTCATGTTGTGGAAGAAGACGAAGTAAAGAACCTGCATTGTTTCATTGAGAACAAATCGTCCGTACTGATCACTACCGAGATCATCGGAGACGTGTTTGGCAAAAGCTATTTACTGATGACCGACCAGGAGTTTGATGCGATTTCAGGCGGTACATTTGGTAACGGTTCTGCCGTGAATGATATACGCGAAGAGTTTATCAAAGAGCTTGACAATATTCTATCGGCATCAGTAATCACTAAACTTGCCAACGACTTAAGACTGAAGATATATGGTAACGTGCCCATCATGATCCGGCCTTTCAGCTGCGACATGAAAAGCGTGATTGCAGATGACTTTGCAGAAGACGCCTCGGGAGTATATATCACTGCTATACGTTTTTCATTGGCCGCAAACCCCGACCTGAAACCCTGCTTTGTGTGGGTAATGCACCAGGACTTGTTCAGCATGATCGAATCCAGACAAACTACGTGATCTGCTCTATTTTTTTAACGTAAATGAATCTACCATATCAACCTGTAAAAAATATAATCATTACAGATGAAGAACTTCGCTCACTCACCGATGCGATCTTTAACCGACACCGCATTGATTTTACCGGGTATGAGCAGCAGTCTTTAAGAAGAAGAATTATCCGCGCCATGGGTGTATTCGAAATGGAAAACATCCACGAGCTGTGGGTGCGTATGCTCACCGACCAGAGTTTTATTTATTCTTTCATGGACGAGATCAGTGTGGGACTCACCGCGATGTTTCGCGATCCTATACTTTGGCGTAAAATAAAATCGTTGCTTAACGAAGAGACTATTGCCAACACACATCTCTCTATCTGGCATGCCGGCTGCTCTACCGGTGAAGAAATATATACCATGAACATTGTGGCACGCGAGTCGTTCAACAAACAGCAGATCAGAACATGGGCAACCGATATCAGCAGGCAAGCTATTGATATAGCCAGACGCGGAGAGTATCATCAGTTAAAACTGAATGAATACGAGCGGAACTACAAAGAGTATAATTTGCATGGCTCACTCAAGTGGTACTATCAGCGGCATAATGAATTGCTGGTAATGGATAAAGAACTGAGGCGTCATGTTACGTTCGATTATCACAATCTCATTACCGATTCATTTTCCTATCGCTTCGATGTGATCTTCTGTCGCAATGTGATGATATATTTTGATAATGATACGAAGCTCAAACTGTTCGATAAATTTTACAATGCTCTCAACCCGGGAGGGTTACTCATCATCGGCTTTTACGATGCCGTAATGCCCCTGATTGATGATCGCAAGTTTGGCATCCTCGATATGGATGCGAAGATCTTTATAAAGCTGGAAGAGAAAGGCGCTGTTGATTAAGTATACTCGCTCAACTTGTCTAGACAAGATAGGTACTGCATTCACCTAACGCTTTTAGCGCATTTCATAGCCCGCTCCCGGGCCGCGGGGCCCCGCATGTTCCACCTGGTCTGCATCCAATCCGCACACGCCCCTGCCAGTCCAAAGATTGGATGAGGCCCAGTTGAAACATGCTGGAAGATTTTTTCGATCCTATAGTAAGTATGGGAACGTCAGCTACCAGAATATATAGCTCTGTTTACTGGTAGCGTAAGTGAAGCGAAATGTTCAGGTGACATATACTATATCCCTGCATTCCTATTAACGGATATACCATCAACAATTAACGACTAACGCTTAACGGCTCAAAAAAAACGGCAGCTTAATAGCTGCCGTCATTATCCTGTGTTTTCTGATTACATTTTTCCTTAATTACCTCGTAGGCTTTCAGGTCACCAAGTTCACCGGCTTTGCTCAGGTCGAGGCAACCGTTCTTTACATCGCCAAAATCTATACGCAATATACCGCGCATATAGTATGCATCTACATTTTTAGGATTGATCTGAATGATCTTGGAGCAGTCGTTGATCGCATCTTCGTATGCCTGCAAAAATTGTTTAGCCTTGCCGCGGTTGAAATATGCTTCTATATAATTCTCATTGATAGAGATCGCTGAAGAAAAATCAGAGATCGCTCCATAATAATCCTGCAGTTTCATTTTTACATTGCCACGTGCAAAGAATGCATCGGCAAACTTCGGGTTCTTTTCCAGTGCCGTGTTATAGTCTTTCATCGCTCCATGACGATCGTCAAAACGATCTTTTATATTACCACGCAGATAATACGCCACTGCATAGTTAGGATCCATTTCGATTGCCTTGTTCACGTTCAGCAACGACTCCATAAATTCATTGCGCTCATATAGCTCGCGACCTTTCTGCGTATAGTCTTTTGCTGTTTGTGCCACCGCAGTAATTCCCGAACAAAGAATGAGGCACACGACTAAAATCTGGTTCTTCATACAATCGAATTTAAACAAAAGTAAACGAATATCGAGCCACAAAATGCAGGAAGTAATATTTTCAATGCTTTGGAAATATTTCATCTGCCAGTTGTAACGATCCGGCAAAGGTCCGGGCATCCAATCCGGTGTTTATACCTTGCTGCTCCAGGTAATACAAGATCGTTTCGGTAGCTACATTGCCAACCAGTTCATCTTCTGCCATCGGGCATCCGCCATAGCCACGAATAGCACCATCAAAGCGCTTGCATCCAGCCTCATACGCAGCTTCGATCTTCTCCAGCGCAGTAGCCGGTGTCGAGTGTAAATGTACTCCCAACTCTATGGCTGGGTAACGCGCTGATAGTGTGGTGAACAACGCCCGTATACTCTCCGGAGATGAAACACCGATGGTATCGGCAAGCGATATAACTTCACAGCCCAGCGTAATGAGAATCTCAACGAACTGCTCTACTATAGTATAATCGTACGGATCGCCATACGGATTGCCGAAACCCATGCTGATATAGGTTACTAACTTTTTACCGGATGCTGCACAGATGTTCTGTATCTCGGCAATAGTGTTGAGCGCTTCCGTTATCGACTTGTTGGTATTACGCTGCTGAAAAGTTTCGGATATAGAGAGCGGAAAACCGAGATAGGCAATACCCTCGTAACGAGCTGCTTCTTCGGCTCCACGTGTATTGGCTACAATTGCCAACAGTTTGGATATACTCTCGCGCCATTGCAATTGTTCCAGCACTGCCGCAGTATCGCGAAGCTGCGGTATCGCTTTTGGTGACACAAAGCTTCCGAAATCTATAGTATCAAATCCTACTTTTAGTAAATGATTCAGATACCGTATCTTCTGCTCTGTGGGAATGAACTGCTCAAGCCCTTGCATGGCATCCCGCGGACACTCGATAATTTTCATTGTATCGTTAAAGATAATGTATATGCTATATATACCGGTAAAAAAATACAGTTATACTCTCTTCAGCACCATTCGTGCACAGTTCGTTTTGCTATTCATACCCCGGTGACTCAAAACTATAGGAAAATAGTTTCAGTTATCGGAAGCTAATGCAGTTTATCACCCTTTTGGATAATTTTGTACTGATTCCCCCGATTAAGAAGACCGAAAACTACCCTACATTATATGCCATTACCCGAATATGGAGGAACCCTGGGCCAAAAAAGAGCCGCCCACTTGCTCCGAAGAGCAACCTTTGGTGCCACCAAACAACAGATTGATTCCTTTGCAGGACTCACTCCTGCACAAGCCATCACGCAACTATTTCGACAAACACTTCCCGATCCCGTATTACCCATCGATCCTAAAACAGGTGCAGAGTGGGTAACAACAGGAACTACCGGAGCAAACAGCAAAGATGGAGACTTGATGAATTATTTATTAAGCTGGTTCCTCGGCCAGATGATGAACAGTTCATTAGCATACTCAGCGCGCGAAAAAGTTGTTCTCTTCCTCCACACGCATTTTACTATGCGTACCGAGAAAGTAAATAACACGCGCTCTGTATATTTCCAGAACCAGCTCTTCCGCCAGTTTGCACTCGATGCTACATCCGCTGATGCCGATGTAAATTTCAAAACGCTTACTGTAAAAGCAAGTGTTGATAACGCGATGCTGGAGTTACTCGATGGAAGACTGAATGTAAAAGGAAGCTTCAACGAAAACTATGCACGCGAGCTGCTGGAATTATATTCCATCGGTCGCGGATTGGAAGTTGACCCTCCTACTACTTCCGGGCAGGAAGGCGATTATGGAGTATATACCGAGGACGATGTAAAAACTGCGGCCCGTATATTAACCGGTTGGGATGTAGACGATTCTTATTCGAACCTTGATCCGGATACAAATTTACCGCGCGGTAAAGTAAAGGGAAGCACTACCAACGCTTCTTCGCACGATAACGATCAAACTAAACCCAAACAATTCAGTTCTAATTTTACAAGCACATTATTTCCCGGCAATGTTATTACTCCCGATCCGCTATTGATGCCGGGCGGTGTTCCTACGGAAGAGAGTGCACTGGATGAGATCACTAAACTTATAGACCTGATCTACGAACAGGAAGAGACTGCGAAGAATATATGTCGTAAAATATACCGCTTCTTTGTGTGGGCACCGCATACAAAAGATGAGACGGATCCGATCGAAGCAAGTGTGATTGCAGAGATGGCCAACACATTCAGAACCGGTAATTTTAAATTACAACCTGTTATCGAAAATTTACTGCGCAGTCAGCATTTCTATGATGCAGCCGCGAATGTTACCGATGATGCGTATGGCGGGTTGATCAAATCACCGATTGATCTGATACTGGGCACCTTGAAATTCTTCAATGTACAAGTACCTGATCTGAGTACACAGACAGAACAGTTCTATACCATGACGGGCAGAATACTTAATGAAGTAGTGGATCTCGGCATGGCATTCTATAACCCATACGATGTTGCCGGATATGAAGCGTATCACCAGTTCCCGGTATTTCATCGTTACTGGATCACTACCAACTCGCTAAGCAAGCGCTATATATTTATGGAGAAGTTCCTGGATCCCACCGCTCCGCTCGATCCGCTTACTATAAATAGTTACGACTATATAAGAACCAACTTTGCGGGTGTGGCACCCAATGCCGATGCATTGGTAAAAGACCTGGTGGTATACCTGCTGCCGCATCACGATGATCTCACATTTACCGATGGTGCCGATACAACGGCCAGCCTAACCGCCAAGCGCCTCACCTACTTCAAGAATCGTTTCCTCACCGATGTAAATATAAATCCCGAAGCATATTGGGCGAATACCTGGAACCAGGGAACCGATCTCGAAGAACTCCGACTGTGGCTCAACAGATTGCTCAATGCCATTTTACAATCGCCCGAATATCAATTAGCCTAAACCCTTTACCTCTATATGAATAAGTCAAGAAGAGATTTTTTAAAGAAGCTTCCTCTAGCGATGAGTATTCCTTTTACCATAGAAGGAATTACCATGCGGGTAATGGGCCAGGATAATACACTCACAAAATTAGCGGCTGCTGCCGGTGCTACCGATCGTGTTCTCATTATTCTGCAAATGCATGGTGGTAACGATGGACTGAACTGCTGTATACCGGTTGCTGCTTATGCTGATTACTATAACAAACGCCCGAATATAGCTATACCCGCTGCCAACAGCTTGCGTAAATATGTACCGCTGGATAGTACGCTGGATGAAAATGCACAGATTGGTCTTCACCCGGATATGATCGCGATGAAAACACTATACGATCAGGGACGCATGACGATCGTACAAGGTGTATCGTATAAAAATAACAACGGCTCTCACTTTCGTGGTCGCGATATACAATTTATGGGAGGCTCCTATAGCGACTACTTCCAGTCAGGATGGCTCGGTCGTTACTTGCAGGGAGAATATGCACCCGATCGTTACCCGGAAGATTTTCCTACTGCCGATATGAAAGATCCATTGGCGATTGAGATCGGTAACGATGAGTCGCTCATCTTTCACCAGCAGGGAAATATACCTACATCGTTCACACTATCAGAAGACGGATTGGATGACCTGACTGACCTGGAAGGGTTCTTCGAAAATCAAACTACCGATCCGCGCGGTATACCTCCGGAGTATCTGAAAGATTCTTACTACTATAAAGAGTTGAAATGGATACTGGACCTGGAAGATAAAACACAAACCTATACCGAGCGATTAATTGCATTGCTCAAAACCAGTCAGCCGACAACGGTAACCTATCCGGAATCATATCCTTTCAATGCACCTTCAGGAAGTTTACGTAATCCGCTGCAGAAACAATTGCAACTGGTAGCGCGCCTGTTAAGTACGGAATGTAAAACACGTGTGTTCCTGGTAAAGATCGGAGGATTCGATACACATGCCGACCAGGTAGAGAAGTACGATCCAACGATGGGGTCACACGCAGCGCTCATGTATCACGTGGCTACAAGTATGCGCGCCTTCCAGGAAGATCTTCGTGCAAGGGGAATTGAAGATCGTGCGCTGACAATCACTACATCAGAATTTTCGCGCAGAGTTGTATCCAACGCCAGCTATGGCACCGATCATGGCACAGCAGGGCCGATGTTTATATTCGGTAAAGGAGCAAAGCCCGGTGTGGTGGGCAATGCATTCGAGACGAATGAAAATGGTTCGAACCTCGCCATGCAATACGATTACCGAAATGTATATGCGAACATCATGCGCGACTGGATGGGCGTGAATGATACTCAACTGGATAAAATATTTCCTTTTTCCGATGATGATCCGACCAAAGGCGGCCTGATGACTACGAGTACATCAGACGGTACAAGGTTCGAACAATTGCCGGTAGCACAGCAAACCATTACCGGCAACGAAGGATTTATAGGCGATCGCTTTTCGCTGGAAGATTGCTATCCGAATCCGGCAAAAGATAAAACCACGGTACACTTCCGCGTAAACAGCGCTTACCATGTAACGGTAAACCTATATAACAACGAAGGCAAGAAAATGAAACCGCTGGTAGACGGAGTATATAATCCGGGAGAGCATAAAGTAGATGTTGATCTTACAGGTTTACCCGTGGGAACCTATATTTATGAATTGAAGACCGGTTTTTATAAAGAAGCCAAGAAACTTATCATCACAAAATAAAAACAAGCACCTCCACAACCCCTTATGAAAAAACTTTACCTCTTGCTGTTCTGCTTTTTACTGGCAGCTAACGTTTCGTTGGCGCAAAGTAGTAAAAGTAAAAAGCGGAAATCTCCCGCAGCCTATAATAAACAGAACAAGGAAAACGAACGCTTCCTCGAAAAACAATGGTGGCTTGGTGTAAAGGGCGGCATGAACCTCACCAAAGTAAATGTCGTCACCAACTTTTCCATTATAGCACCTACCAACTACGATGCTTCCGAAAGCGGAAAGAAATATAAGAACTTCAACCTCGTGGGAAGTCAGTTCACCATGGAGGCTATGTTTTATTTCAAGCGCTTCACGTTTAGTCTTCAGCCAACGTATCAGCACAGTCGCTTTGCCTACTCTAACCAGTATAAATGGATCAGCACGGCAGAGAACAACGCGAACAGTGTAGAGCTGAAGTACAACCAGGAGCAGAAAGTGGATCATGTACTTATACCCTTGCTGGTAAAATATGAGTTCGGCAGCAACAAGCTCAGACCGTATTTACAGATTGGTATATTTCAGGCTATACGCGTAAGCGCTACCAAAGCAGTAACCGTATCGGGTATAGATCAGGCTTCGGGTGGTAAAAATGAATTTAGCGATGAAACGGTAACGGTTGGCGCCAAAGATCTCTTTGCCAAAAACTATTGGGGCTTTATTGCCGGTGCCGGTGCCTACTATACATTAGGCAACAACGTGCGTCTTAACCTCGATGTGCAGTATAAATATGGTATGAGCAACATCTCGTCTACCAAGAATCGTTATAGCAACGACCGCCTGGCCGGTATAGGCGATGCGATGGACGATCTGAACATGGACAACCTTGCTATATCAGTAGGTTGTTTGTTTCCATTACGATTCCTGGAGAGTGGTTTCAAATCGTTAGACCGTAAATGATGTTCACTATGCTGCAAAAAATATTTTCATCTCTTATAATAGTCGCGGTTGCATTCTCTCTGATAATGTGTGGAGAAGCCGACAATCCGCAGGCCGAAATGAATCAGTTCGTTTCTGTATTTGATAACAACCAGTTTAACGCTGGATTTAATCCCATCGACATGGTGCAGACCGATGATGGCAGTTATATAGTACTGGCAGAAGAAAAAGTTACCGACACTACCGAGATCCCCAATATTTACTTATTGAAGGCCGACAAGTATGGAAACTTTGTAAAGGAACTCGAGATTGGCGATAGTCTCATCAATCCCGTAGGGCACTTAACGGTGGTGGAGAATAAACTATATTTCTTCTGCATGGTATCAGTAGTGAAAGCCAACGGTAAGGATGCACGCCTCGCTTCGTTCGACAGCAACCTCGATGGATTTAAAACCACCAACCTGAACGGTATCACCTACCCTGCTGCAGCTTCGTATGCCGGTAACCAGTTTGTACTGCTCAGTTATAATATAGACGACAAGCTTTCGGTGATCTCTACTATATCTGCAGCGGGTGCTGTTACCAAATCGAAAGGCTATACTGTAGGCGAAGGTGACGATAGTGAAGAACCTATCCTCAATCACTTTCTGCGCACCGACAAGATATTTCCATTTGATGTAGGGCTTGTGGCCGGTGGTGTTTACTACTTCAACGGGTTCTATAACTATACTTTCTCGCTGGTATTTACCAATATAAGTGACGATGAGCCGATGGGTATAGTGGCGGGATATAATGATAAGGGCGGCTTTAGTGCTATCACACCGCTCAGCGCGAGTAAATATGCGGCCGCGCGTTTCAATTTTGGAAATAATTACCTGCTTCCTAACACCACCATCACCGCTACCAGCAATGCGACCAGCACCGATGCTAACTTCAAGGGATACTCATTGCCCGAATTGATTCCGGATACCAAAGTAAAAATCCTTCGCGCTACTGCGAAAGAGAAAAATATACTGATCTATGGTGCTGATACACAAACACGGCAGATCGGTTTATACTTCTATAATGAAGCCGATGGTACCTTTATGAGCAGCCGTTATCTCGGATTTTCCAATCCATACCAGATCGGTTGTATGATCGCCACTGAAGATGGTGGATTAGCAGTATGCGGCACTACCTATCTTGCCGGACGCTTCCCGCGCATCTGTATCTTTAAACTTTCGAAGGAAGAAGTTGCATCGAACGTGAAGTAGTGTGTAAGATTGCTCCATGCAATCGGGCACAACACCTATCATACGCGTTATACACTATACACAGGCCATTGAATCGTGCATTCAATGGCCTGTTCTATGGATAGCGGGCACGATAATGGAGGATATACCTCTTCACCGGATGCACTATATTTCATCATCACACAGGTCTTAACACATGATCATCCAGAAAAATGTAAGCCTTGCTCCGTTCAATACATTCGGTATGCAGGCAACAGCAAAAGAATTTACCGTGCTTCATTCCATCGAAGATGTACAGCAGTTGCTGGCAGCCGATGATTTTAAAAAGCAACGCGTATTGATACTCGGTGGCGGAAGCAATGTGCTGCTCACGAAAAATTTTGATGGACTGGTAGCGAAGGTGGAGATCCTCGGGAAAAAAGTTATCCACAAAGATGATGAGCAGGTAGTATTACACGTAGGTGCCGGAGAGAACTGGCATGCATTTGTTATGTATTGTGTGGATAATAACTGGGGCGGAATAGAAAATCTTTCATTGATACCCGGTACAGTAGGTGCTGCACCGATGCAAAACATTGGTGCGTATGGTGTGGAGATCAAAGATGTGATCGACTCAGTAGAAGCAATTGATGTTCACTCCGGTGCTATGCGAACATTTTCTAATGAAGAATGTCGTTTCGGTTATCGCGAAAGTATTTTCAAGCAAGAGGTAAAGGATCAATATATCATTACCGGTGTTACGTTACGACTCACAACAAAAAATCATCGCTTCAACAGCAGTTATGGTGCAGTAACGGATACCATGAAAGTGTTGGGATATCACGAAGCATCGGTACGTGCTATCAGCGATGCAGTTATCCACATTCGCAGAAGTAAACTTCCTGATCCGGCACAGATCGGTAATGCAGGAAGCTTCTTCAAGAACCCAACCATCGATGCTGCATTATATGAATCGTT
This sequence comes from Ohtaekwangia sp., assembly GCF_036568665.1. Classification (GTDB taxonomy): domain Bacteria; phylum Bacteroidota; class Bacteroidia; order Cytophagales; family Cyclobacteriaceae; genus Ohtaekwangia. The sequence goes on from NZ_DATCSD010000391.1 coordinate 10,193, forward strand.
AAAGAAAACATACATCGATATTCCCGGATATACTGCCGGAAACAACATGTTTAAAGTACCCGCAGCATGGTTGATAGAACAATGTGGATGGAAAGGAAAACGCTTCAACAACATTGGTGTACATCAGCATCAGGCACTTGTTCTGGTAAACTATGGAGGTGGTGAAGGAGAAAAAATATGGGAGTTAGCAATGAAAATTCAGTTGAGCGTGAAAGAAAAATTCAACATCACACTTCATCCGGAAGTGAATGTAGTGTGAGTAATGATGATGCTATGCATTCAACTTTTACTATCAACGACATGATCATTTATCACTTCATGGTATGTTTATCATCGCTTCATTACTCGCTAAAAATTATTGCTTCAAAAAATTTTTTGCGAAAAATTTTTGTAGATAAATTTTTTGTTACTACTTTTCGTATAGTTTAAACATAAAATTAAAAACGCTATGGCAAAATCAGCGAAGAAAGCGGCTAAGAAGTCTGCAAAAAAGACTGCTAAGAAAGCTGCTAAGAAGAAGAAGTAATTAGGTTTGACCTAAGAAACTTTGCGAAGGGAAGTAAATCGGATTTACTTCCCTTTCGTTTTTTATAGCACTTTCACTCCGCTATATTCATTGTTATAGCAGTTCCATCCTTAGCCGAATATAGGCTTTCTCTCTCCTTTTTATTGCTTACAACGGTCTGAACACTGCTTTTCAGCAATTACATTCTCATTTTATGTCTCGCTGAAAACACAATGCATGAGTATATATTGTTAAACTTCTGCTTTAAGTGAACGAGAAAGTTATACACATTGATCAGATCCGGATCACAACAGCATCGCGCATCAACACGTGAAGATCATAAAGCATAATTGTGGATAATTCATTCCTGCTATCAATCATGTAACTGGTTCAATCAACCAGCATCGTTACTGATGTGCGTACGCAAAGCATCAATCTTCCCATCGTTCTATAAAATTATATAGCACACATCATCGTTTATCTCGCATACATCCGTTCCTGTATACATGCATGCAACAGAAGAAAAAGCATCACACCGTATTCAGAATAGAGTTGATACAACGATCAATCCACACTCGGTTGCGTAAATTTTATCCACACGAAGCTTGTCTTACGCTACCATCACTCGTAACTTTCTCTTGTTAAACAACAAACAACATCATTACTATGGCAAAAGCAACCGCTAAAACAGCAACGAAAGCTCCGGCAAAGACCGCGAAAGCAAAAGCAACACCTTCATTCGATATTGAGAAAGCAAGTGAAGAAGCATTGAAGAAGCTGCAGGAGTTAGGCATCGATCAACAACTGCAATCTGATCTTGAGTGGTGCCTCGGAAGTTACCGTCACGATAGAAATCCTTCCGGTTTATATGAAGCAGTAGGTCGTTCGCTCACTATATTCAATGCAGAGAAGGCCAAGAAAACAAAAGGCGTAACCGTTAAACTGATTGGCGACCTGGAGAAAGCGCTGAAAGTACAATAACCTATATCATGTGCGTCACATTCGCCAGTGACCCGCTGAACTTCTCTACCTCTACCCCAAACTTCAGAAGGAAATCAACGCCTTCATCAGAAGGTATTCCCTTATGCTGAGCATACGAGTTCAGGTATACCACTTTACTAATCCCCATCGAGTAAATGATACGTGAACATGCCAGGCAGGGAGAAAGCGTTATATATAATGTTGCTCCCTCCACAGAAGTTTTATTCTTGACAGCATAAAGTATAGCATTCTGCTCGGCATGCAGTGCCAGCGAGCAACCACCTTTAGAATCGCGCGGGCATCCGGTCTCCGGCCACTCTTCATCGCAGTTGTGTGTCCCTGCCGGCGGACCATTATACCCGATCGAGATGATGCGTGTATCTTTTGTAAGCACAGCACCAACATGGCGTTTGATACAATGCGAACGTCTGGCCAGATTTACCGCCAGCTCCATGTAAATATCATCAAATGCAGGACGAGACATACCGGCAAAAATAAAGGATTACTCGGACATCCGTTAATCGTTATCCGTTATTCGTTAGACGTTACACGTTAACGGTTATCCGTTATTAAAGTGTGCCTTCACTTCAGCATTCGTTGATCGGTGTTCCTTGTTCGTTATTCAATCTCGTTATCCATTAATAGTTATCCGCTATCCGGATTTACTAATAACGATTCACTATCCACGAATAACGGTTAACTTATAACGGTCAGTAGTCTCCACCAATTCTTCGGGCATTCAGTTTCTCATCATTGAACTTCGGCAATGTTGCTGGCCACGTGGTGAGTGAAGTAGTATCGGTGAGCGTATGTATAAAGGAAATGATCTGCTGTTGCTCTTGAGCGGATAACGCTAATTTACCAGGAGGAAGTGTTTGATTCGGTAATTCAGCACCAATGCCGGCTCCCCCTCCGCGATTATAAAAATCAATGACCTCTTCCAGATTTTTGAATACACCGTTGTGCATATAGGGTGCAGTGAGTGCAGCGTTACGCACCGTAGGTGTTTTGAATGCATGCTTGTGCAAATCGCGGTGATAGGTATTGAACTTGCCAACATCACCATCGGCAGTAGCACGCAGTGTATCGACATGTGCAGGTATACCTAATACTTCTGCTTCCGTATCGCTATACTGTGGTGGCACCGTTCCGTTCGTTAAGGGTATAAAATGACAGGTTGCACACTTTGCTTTTCCCATGAACAGATTGAAGCCGGCAATTTCATCGGCTGTTAATGCGGCTTCATCGCGCATATAGCGATCGAACGGTGAGTTAAGTGCTGTTAATGTACGGATATAGGCGGCCAGTGCTGTTTGTATATTTCGTTTGTCGATTGCTGCTTCTGCACCAAATGCTTTCCGAAACATCGCTACATATTCTTTACTCCCTGCGAGTATAGCCGATGCCTTTGCGATATCACCATGCATCTCCTGTGGATTCGTCATTACATCCGTTACCTGGTCTTCGATGAAGTGAACACGTTGATCCCAGAATTGTGATTTCTGAAAACCGGAATTGATCAACGTAGGTGCGTTGCGTGCAATCTCTCCGTTAGCTCCGAATGCCATACTCTTGATCTTGCCATCGGTAAAGGCTTTGGAAGGTATATGACACGATACGCAGGCGCGTGCATGATTGCCGGATAACACCGGATCGAAGAATAACATCTTGCCCAACACAGCAACTTCCGGCTTCAAGTCGCGATTATAGGTTGGTGAGAAAAAATCGGAATTGATTACATCTTTCGAAAAGAAATGAGGTTTATCCATGCGAAAGGCTGTAACCCAGGCGTTGTTCGGAATTTTTAACGACTGCTGATAAGTATAGATCTGTGCGGAGAGTTTATTCAGGTATTGACGGATGAAGGTGGCGCGATCAAAACTATTAAAGTCGGGATGCTCATCCAGGTATTGGTTCGCAGATTGAAAAAGTATATGCAGTTTCCTTTCTTCTGTTGCAACGGCGGTTGTGTTGCTATAGCAGGCAAGCATGGCTTCTATACCTTGCAACGCAGCTTTGGCTTCGGGCATCGACTGAAAAGATACAGGCGAATCAAAACCGGATATACCCAGACTTATAATAGTAAGTATCTCCAGGCGTGCAGCTTCAAATACATTGGCATCGTTCAGTGCATTGCTTCGTACAATCTGTCGCAGGTTGTTGATGATCGCTTTGAATGCGCGTATCTCTTGCTGAAATGCCTTCTCATCCCATTCGTCTCCATATAGTATCTCTTCCAAAACCTGGAAACCGGTGGGTGCAATTACTTTATCATCATACTCTTCTGCTTCGGCCAGGGCTGGCCCGTTGATGCGATCATTCTCTTCCGGAAAATAAAAGATCACCAGCGATTCTATCTTTTTAAAATGATGGCGCGCCCGCACAAAGTATTGCTTACAAGTATCGCGATCAAATGTACTCCGGTCGCTGAGTGCTGCTGCAATGGTATAGAGTGAATCTGCTTCTGCTATAAAAAGATCGTTGACACGCGCTGCCGGTGATTGATCGGAGTTTATAGCATGATCGGTTTTACAGGAAATAAAAAGGCCCATCAGCAGAAATGCTGATACGCTTGCTATACGTTTGGTCGCCACCATATACACTATATATTAAATGTAAAAAAACTGCCCGGAGAAACTCCGGGCAGTGGGTACCACCCCTTTTAACCTATGAAACGAAAAGTATTTTATCTGGGAAGACCGTGCAACACTACGATCTGGCTTCCTTCATCAAAGGAAGTGGCGAGCGAACCCCCATCTACACCTTTAAAGTAAGGTGAGTGCCAGCTATGCACTTGTATATTCAGCGTAAATGTGTTGGGTATACCGAGGATGTCTGATACATCCAGCATCGCACCATATTCCCATCCACCAAAATTTGAAGTACCGTATATCGCCTCAGCGTCTGCCTGACCGCGATAGTGGTTCAGTTCAAATACTTTTTTCAGTTCGCCAGTCTTCAGGTTATATTGATAGAGGTATGCATCGTGATCGATACCTGCATACTGATTCGGATCTTCCGTAATATAGGCATAGTTGGTTGTCACCATAATGTTATCAGGATCCTGGAAAGTTTTCGCTTTCCCTGCACGATCATCACCATCCAGTATCAAAGTAAGTTTACCTTTCAGCGGATCAGTAGCATCGAGCACCAGTTTATAGGTGCGTCCATATTTTGTACGATCGGAGTTATTATCCTGACCGGTAGCATTGAAATAAAGTTCTCTGCCAACACCATCTTTACGATAGTCGATATCTTCTACGCGGCCGAGCGATAAAGCTTTCAGTGCAGTAGCCGCTGCGTTGGTTTGTGCACCGGTAATGGTTTTATGATTCTCGATCTTTACAAACTCTACATCTACGGTATTGTTCAAGGTAACATCTACTTCGCGCGGATTCTGATCAACACGTCTCATCACATATACACTTCCATTCTCTAAGTCACCCACCGTGCCGGAAACATATAGGGCAACTTGTCCGCCATCCGTGCCGGAGTCATCATCACCAATAACAATTACCGTTTTACCGGTATAGGCAGTCTTCGGAAGCGGCACAGCATTCTCCGCATACCAGCGACCAAGACCCGGAAGAAAATTACTTACCGAAGGTGTTGCTGCAGCCAATGGATTAAGACCGTGTATCTGCGCGCTGTTGTTTTCAGAACAGGTAAGAAACAACGGACCAAAGCCGTGCTCTTCCGGTGTTGCCAATGTAGCTGAGCATAATCTCTTCTGTCCTCCATCCGAGTTCAACAGGTATTCACCTTTCAGCGGACGAAATGTTTTATCAAAAGTAATTCTCGATACGGCGATGTTATCTTCATTGTTTACCACCATTACAAAACCGTTATCAGTCTTCAGTAAACCTGCACCATCGGCAGCACCACCAAATACATACGCAGGAGACTCCGGAAAATAATCGGCACTACCTAACAATGAAAATGTTTCAACACTTTCAAAGCCCGGAAGTTTTTTCAGAAATGTAGAAGTAGTAGAGTGGCTTGCCAGAACAACTTCGTTGGCAGCATCACCAGTGTCGCCTTTATCACCGGCATCACCTTTGTCACCTTGCGGTCCTGCATCGCCTTGAGGTCCTTCACACGCTGTCATCACCAGCGCTCCTGCCAGCAGCAGGCACATCATTTTTGTAAATAATTTTTCCATGAATAGGGGGATTAAACTGTAAGCGAAAATTATAGTGACAGTAATACCTGAATGTCAATCACCCTTTACCAGCTTGTTAATATTTGATTTTTACCGAAGGCATAAAAATTTCTAAAAAATGATTCGTTATGAAGAAGTTAGCACACATACAGGCAGCCGGGAGCATTACCGAATTGAAACGTGAGTGTTAACCTGTAGATGAATTCTAAATTATTATCTTTAAACCCCATGACACGCTATCTTTTTACTCTTTATTGCCTGGCTTTTTTTGTTGCCGCATCAGCACAGGAGATTCGCCCGAGAACCAGTCCGCTGGATGTTATCTCCATGCGCTATAAGGAATCGTACGTGAAGCTCACCTATTCACAACCTTATAAGAAAGGCCGCGAAATATTTGGCAAGCTTATACCGTTTGGAAAAGAGTGGAGTCCCGGAGCCAACGAAGCAACCGAGATCACACTTACCAAAGACCTCACTTTTAAAGGCTTCCTGGTAAAAGCCGGAACATACTCTATATTTACTATACCCGATAAAGAAAAATGGACCATCATTATCAATAAGGATATAGGGCTGTGGGGCTCCTATAATTATAATCAGAAGCAAGACCTGATCCGGTTTGATGTGCCCGTGCAATCCACAGGCGACCTGGTATATGAACCACTCACCATGAAATTTGACCAGCGAAACGATGTGGCAGACCTTTTGATAATGTGGGATAGAACGAAGATTACTATTCCGATTAAGTTCATAAATTAAACGCATGATCCGCTCTACCCTACCTGTACTGCTCCTGCTCGTAACCGTATACGTGCAGGCACAAAGCATAGAAGACCTGGAAAAACGAAACGGCTTTAAAGATATTCAGCTGGGCTCGCTGGCCGATTCGGTAAGAGGCTCGAAGATGAAGAAGGAGTTTAAGGAGAAAGATACTTACCCGGCCAAGCTATATTCTGTAGAGCACACGGATTATGAAAAGATCGGTGAAGTAAAAGTAAAGGACATTGAGCTGAAGGCGTATAAAGATCTGATCTATGAGATTACAGTGATCACAGAAAAAGATCCACGCCTGATGAAAGCACTCGAGTCACTCTATGGTAAAGCCGATTATGACATGAAGAACCAGCTGTATTTCTGGAAGAGTGATCGCATTATGCTGCGGTTTAAAGCTACCGGTAAACATGAACTGGTGCTGGAGTATACTTCGCCCATTGTGCGCAACATGATGAAAGAAGATAAAGAGAAAAAGGTAAACGACATTGCTAACGACTTTTAAACAAACCAGACCAATATGCAAAAAGCCAATCACGTATTTGTAGCACTTGCACTGCTTGGTGCAGGCACCCTGGCACAGGCACAGGATCAACCCAATAAAAAAACTCCGGAGTCATCAGAAATATGGGAGCCACAGCCTCGCATTATTACCGCTGCCGAAAAAGTTGGCGATGCACCTTCTGATGCAACTGTACTCTTCGATGGTAAATCTTTTGATAACTGGGTATGTATTGATGGCACCGCTCCCAAGTGGACATTGAAAGATGGTGCTATGACAGTAGTAGCCGGAGCAAAAGATATTAAAACGAAAAAAGAGTTTGGCGATTTTCAGTTACATGTAGAGTGGCGCTCACCGGCAGAAGTTGATCCGAAGCAGGTAAGCCAGGGCCGCGGCAACAGCGGTATATTTCTGCAGGAGCGTTACGAAGTACAGGTACTGGATAACTACAACAACAAGACTTACGCCAACGGACAGGCTAGTTCAATTTACAAACAACATATTCCGTTGGTAAACGCTTGCCGCAAGCCAGGCGAATGGCAGGTATATGATATATTCTTTACCGCGCCACGCTTCAACGCAGAAGGCCGCATTATCTCACAGGCGTATGTTACCGTAGTACACAACGGTGTGCTTACCCTCAACCACGTAGCCATCTGGGGCCCCACAGAATATATAGGTTTACCAGTATATAAAGCGTACGAAAAAGGGCCAATCCGTTTACAGGATCATGGCAATGCCGTAAGCTATCGCAACATCTGGATACGCGATCTTTAATCATTGATCACTATTCGTTAAGGTTACATGTTGATCGTTAACTGTTCAAAGTACAGTAAGGTATTCCCACTTTACTGATTGCAAAAAGGAACAGCCCTTATCAGAAGTAATATATCTTTTAAGAAGATTTCTTTCCAGTAGTGTCAGTTACGGACAACTGACACTACTGTTACTTACTTCAACATTCGTTAATCGATGTTCCTTGTTCGATATTCAATTCCGTTAATCGTTATTCGTTAATCGTAAACAGGAATACTTTCGGCCTCTCTGTCTTCCGGACCTTTATACTTCAACATTCGTTGATCGATATTCCTTGTTCGATATTCATAGCTGTTAGCGAATAACGGATAACTATTAGTAACTTTCCGTAAATAAAGACCCCCCTTATGAAAAAGCTCATCTTCTTTTCGCTTCTGGTTTTTTTTCAATGTAAAACAACACAAAACAACGAGAGCGTGGCAAGCCTGGAAAATACATATTGGAAACTGGCCGACATCAATGGCATGCCGGTGGAAACACCCGATGGTTCTAAAGAAGTATACTTCGTATTGAGCAATGAAGGCGGAGAAAAACGGATAAAAGGTTTTGCCGGATGCAACGGACTGGGCGGTAATTATACCCAGGAAGGAAACAAAATAAAATTC